>NZ_JBNDHY010000089.1:0-18985 GCF_056755315.1 Monashia sp. HAY1-2A | reverse complement strand
TGCACCCCATGACCGAGAGAGACCCCAAGGACCTGCGCCGCGTCACCCTGACCCGCGACAGCGTCGGCCGCTACACCGTGCGCAACGACCGCGGCGGCTCGATCACCGTCAGCTCCGGCACGGAGGAGCTCTCGCCGGTCGAGCTGCTCCTCGCCGGCATCGCCGGCTGCACGGCCGTCGACGTCGACACCGTGACGACCCGTCGGGCCGAGCCGGACCGGTTCGAGGTCGAGGTGACCGCCGACAAGGTCAAGGACGAGAACGGCAACCACCTGCAGGACATCGAGGTGCGCTTCCGGGTCCGCTTCCCCGACGGCGACGGCGGCGACGCCGCGCGCGAGGTGCTGCCGCGGCTCGTCCAGCGCTCGCACGACGAGTGGTGCACCGTGAGCCGCACGGTCGAGCTCGGACAGCAGGTCACGACCAGCATCGAGTGACCGGCCCGACCGGCCGCCGACCCGGCTCCGGTCGGGCGATCTGCACCCGGTCCGCTGACAGGTCGCCGGACTGAACCGCGTCGGCCGGCCCGAGCCCGGGTCGCCGTGCCGATCAAGGGGCGACGGGTTCCGTCGCGTCGCCGCTCGCCTCGGGGGTCAGCCCGAGACCGAGGTCGACCATCGTCACGAGGCGCGGTGCGAGCTCGGCGATGGCGCTCGGGGGCAGGTCACGCAGCGGACCCTCGAGGGCGAGCATCGCCATGCCGTGCACCGCCGACCACGCGAGCAGCTCGGCTCCGGGCCGTTGCGCCTCGGACAGGACGCCGGTGTCGACCATGGCGTCGAGCGACTCCGCGAGCAGCTGGAACGGGGTGCGCCCGTCGCGGCCGGCCGCCTCGGGGGAGGCGGCGCGGGACAGGTCGACGGGCACCGCGAAGGCCGTGCGGAACAGCCCGGGCTCGTCCATCGCGAAGCGGAGGTAGCCGACGCCGACGGCCCGGAAGCGGGCGCGGGCCCGGGCCCCGGCGTCGAGGCCGTCGCCGACGGCGTCCATCGTGTCGCTGATGACGTCGGCGGCGCGGGCCTGGGCGAGCGACACCACGTGGCCGAGAAGGGCGTCGCGGTCGGCGAAGTGCCGGTAGGCGGCGTTGGCCGAGACGCCGACCCGACGCGTGGCCTCCCGGAGCACGACCGCGTCCGGGCCGCCCTCCTGCGCGAGCTCGAGACCGGCGTCGAGGAGGGCGCGGCGCAGGTCCCCGTGGTGGTAGGTCGCCCGCGCGGTGCTCACCGACCCATTCTGGACCGATCGGTGCGCCCGTGCGGGCGGCATCCGGGGCCCGGCGATGTCGGTCCGCGCGACACCGTCAGAAGCCGAAGCGGCGGGCCGTCGCGCGAACGGCCTCGGCGGACCGGCGCAGGCCGGCCAGCTCGGCGTCGGTCATCGGCACCTCGACCCGGTCGCCGACCCCACCGGCATGGACGATGGCCGGCACCGAGAGGCAGACGTCGCGAATGCCGAGGTAGTCCTCGAGGCGGCTGGACACCGGCAGGATGCGCCGCTCGTCGTTGAGGAGGGCCTCGACGACGCGGGTCGCGGCGAGCCCGATGGCGTAGTTCGTCGCGCCCTTGCCCTCGATGATCCGGTAGGCCGACTGCACGACGTCGAGCGCGATGCGGTCACGGGTCGCCTCGTCGAGCGCAGGGCGGCCGTCCGCGCCGGGCCAGGAGAGGAGGGGCACCGAGCCGACGCTCGCCGAGGACCACAGCGGCAGCTCGGAGTCGCCGTGCTCACCGACGACGTAGGCGTGGACGCTCTGCGCGGCGACGCCGAGGTGCTCGGCGAGCAGGAACCGCAGCCGCGAGGAGTCGAGGACCGTGCCCGACCCGAACAGTCGCGCGTCGGGGAGCCCCGACACCTGCAACGCGGCCCACGTGACGACGTCGACGGGGTTGGTCACCATGACGTGGACCGCGTCCGGTGCCACCTCGACGAGGCGTGGCAGGAGGGAACGGACGATGCCGATCGTCGACTCGGCGAGGTCGAGCCGCGACTGTCCCGGCTTCTGCTTGGCCCCGGCCGTGAAGACGACGACGTCGCAGCCGGCGAGCACCGCGACGTCGTCCGAGCCGACGACGTGCGCCATCGGCATGAACTGGATGCCGTGGCTCAGGTCGAGCGCCTCGGCCTGGACCTTCTTGGCGTCGATGTCGAACAGCGCGACGGTCTGGGCGGTCCCACGCATCAGGGCGGCGTAGGCCAGCGTCGCGCCGACGGCGCCCGCGCCGACGATGCCGAGCCGCGTCGTGCGGCGCGGTGCTGTCGACGGGTCGGTCGACGGGGTGAGAGGGTGCGGGATCGTGCTCAACATGACTCCCGTGCTCGGCGGTGCGGGTCTGCGGCAAGGCTAGCCACCGGGGCCGCGCGACGGTCGTCGACGCCCTGCTCCGCGGCCAGCCGAGAGCGCACCCGCGGTGCAGCGTGCTTCGCTTCAGGCGTTCTGGAGCCGGAGGAGCGCGTCCCGCAGGGCGGGGAGGGCGTCGCCGGCAGTCGCGAAGAAACGGGCGTCGCAGTCCTCGACGGCGACGACGGCCCGGTTGACGACGTCGACGCCGGCGGCGGTGGGCACGAGGTCGCGAGCCCGGGCGTCGCCGGGGTGCGGGCGGCGTTCGAGCAGGCCCTTGCCCTCGAGCGCCCGCAGCACCTGGGAGGTCATCATGACGTCGGTGCGCGCGTGCTCGGCGAGGTCGCGCTGGTTGACCGGGTCGTCGCGGTCGCCGCGCAGCCAGGTCAGGGAGGCGAGCAGGACGAACTGGGTGTGGGTCAGCTCGAACGGGGCGAGGGCGTCGCGGACCGCGGCCTGCCACCGGGTGCTGACGCGCCACAGGAGCAGGCCCGGACTGTCGGCCTCGTCGGTGAACCGGGTCTGCAGGCCGCTCATGCGCGGGCACCGCCTGTCGCGCGGTGGGCCGCCGTCATGGCGTCCTCGACGAGCCGGAAGTCCGCCTCGTCGAGAGCCAGGAGGCCGCGACGCAAGGCGTACCCCCAGTTCGGGGCTCGCGTCAGCAGGAGGCGGTCCTGCAGGTCCGCGAGCGGCACCGGGTCGGCCCGCTCCCAGTCGACGCGCCGGCGGTACGGGCGGAAGTCGCCGTCGTGGGCCTGCCAGATCTCGTCGTCGGCGATGCGCCCGACGGCGGTGAACTCGCGGCACGGCGTCGTGGACCCCAGCTCCTGCTTCGGCGAGTAGTAGACGAGCCCGTCGCCGGCAGCCATGCGCGCGAGGCCGGGTCGACGCCCGTGGTGCACCTGGGCGATGCCGAGCTCGACCCCGCGGCGCACGTGGGTGGCCGAGACGACGCCAAGCCAGCACCTCATCGCGACTCCTCCGCCGAGGGGGCGGGCGCCGTGGCCGGGGCGAGCAGGGCGACGAGGTTCGCCAGGTCCTTCTCGATGCCGCGACGCAGGGCGTCGGGACCGCCGAGGAGGCGTGCCCAGAGGCTGCGGAGGGGACCCTCGAGGCTGACGGTGACGGTGACCTCGGCCCCGGCCGCTACCGGCTCGGCGTGGTGGCGGAACGTGAGGCGCGCCCCGGCCAGGTGCGTCGTGTCGGCGAACGTGCGGTCGGGGACGAGCTTGGTGACGGTGAACCGGGAGCGCGGGCCGCCCCGGGGACGCAGGCGGCCGGTGGCGCCGAGGCGCACCGGCCCGTCGAGGCGGACCCACGCGAGGTCGGTGCTCCACTCGGGATGGGTGTCGCAGTCGGCCCACCTGGCGAACAGCTGCGCGGGGGAGGCGGGGACGGTGGTCGTGAGCGACGCGAGGGTGGTCATGGAGACATAATAAGCGCGCTTACTAAATGGTCAAGGGCTGGACCCCGGCGTCGGTGGCCGGGTCCGGACCGGCTCAGGCGAACAGCTCCTCGACGCACGCGCGGAACATCACCGTGTGCGCCTCGACGTCGGCCGCGGTCGTCGCGGGGCTCATGAGCGCCATGTTGTGGAACGGCGTCAGGAGGATGCCGCGGTTGAGGGCGTAGAGGTGCAGGTACTGCTGCAGCTCGAAGTCGTCGGCGTCGTGCGCCTCCTGGCCGTTGCGCGAGGGCACCCTCGAGAAGTTGTACTCGGCCCGCGCGCCCAGCCGCGTCACGTGCCAGTCCGCACCGACGGCGTCGATGCCGGCCTGCACGCCGTCGGCCCACGCGTCGGCGAGCGGCACCATGTGCTCGAACGCCTCGGGCGTCATGACCTGCTCGAGCGTCGCCTTCATCGCCGCCATCGACAGCCCGTTGCCGGCGAGCGTGCCGCCGATCCCGCCCACGTCGATGTCCTCGAGGTCGACCGAGCGGGCGATGCGGTCGGCGACGTCCTGCGTGAACCCGAAGGTGCCGCAGGGGATCCCGCCGCCGATCGACTTGCCGATGACGAGCAGGTCGGGCTGGAGGCCGTGGGCACCGGTGTAACCGCCCGGCCCGGCGCAGATCGTGTGCGTCTCGTCGTTGACGAGCAGCGCTCCGTACCTCGTCGCGAGCTCACGCACGCCGGCGTTGTAGCCGTCGTCGGGCAGCACGATGCCGATGTTCGTCAGCGCGGGCTCGACGAGGATCGCGGCCACGTCGCCGTGCGACAGGGCCTTCTCGAGGGCGTCGAGGTCGTTGAACTCGACGACGCGCGTCGTCTCGGCGGTGTCGACCGGGGCGCCGATGTTGTGGCGGCGGTCGACGGTGGTGCCGCCCTCGCCGATCGTCGCGAAGGCCTCGTCGACCGACCCGTGGTAGCAGTAGTTGTGCACGACGACCTTCGACCGGCCGGTCAGGTGGCGCGCGTAGCGGATGGCGTGCCGGTTGGCGTCGGTGGCCGTCAGGGTGAACTGCCAGAAGGGCAGCCCGAAGCGGTCGGCCAGGCCCGTCGAGACGGCGATGGCGTCCTCGGTCGGCAGCATCGTCGTGATGCCGCGCCGCAGCTGCCGGGTGACCGCCTCGACGGTGGGCGCCGGGGAGTGGCCCATCATCGCGCCGGTGTCGCCGAGGCACAGGTCGACGTGGTCGATGCCGTCCACGCACGTGAAGTGGGCTCCCGCGGCCTCGGCGACGAAGACCGGGAAGTCGCCCGGCCACTTGACCATCCAGCTCATCGGGACCCCGCCGGGCATGTGGGCGCGGGCGCGGTCGGCGAGGGCGCGGGACGCCGGGTGCGCCGCGGTGAACGCCGCGCGCTCGCGCGCATGGAGGTCGGCGAGGCGGGTGCGGTCGACGGTGCTCATGGCGGCATGATGCCGTCTCGGCGCCTTCTGCGGAAGGGGTGGCGGCGGCGGCCCACACCTTCGGAATCCGTAGGTGTTGGAATGCGATTCCAGTGAGATGGCCCCTTCCCAGAGGGTTGCGCGAACACCTCACCGTGGCATGATCCGGGCATGCTACCGAGCGGTTACCGGGGCCTGAGCCTGTGGCACGACACGTGCGATGACGACTTCGAGCCCCGCCCCTGCCTGGGTGGGGACCTCGACGTCGACGTCGCGGTCGTCGGGGCCGGCTACACGGGCCTCTGGACCGCCTACCACCTCGTCGCGTCCGACCCCACGCTGCGCGTCGCCGTGCTCGAGCGGGAGGTCGCCGGGTTCGGGGCGTCGGGCCGCAACGGCGGGTGGTGCTCGGCGCTCTTCCCCGCGTCGCTGCACCGGATGGCCGCCGAGCGAGGCCGCGACGCCGCCGTGCGGATGCAGCGGCGGTTGCACGACACCGTCGCCGAGGTGGGCCGCATCGCGGACGAGGAGGGCATCGACTGCCACTTCGCGCACGGCGGCTACGTCTCCGTGGCCCGCAACCCCGCCCAGCTCGAGCGGATCCGCGCCGAGGTGAGCGAGCACCACGAGTGGGGGTTCGGGCGCGACGACCTGCGCCTGCTCGACGTGGACGAGGTCGCCGGTCTCGTCCGGGTGCCCGACGCGCTCGGCGGTGCGTGGACCCCGCACTGCGCCGCCCTGCACCCCGCGCGGCTCGTGCGCGGGCTGGCCCGTGCGGTCGAGCGACGCGGCGTCCTCGTCCACGAGCGGACCCCGGCCACCGACATCCACGCCCGCCGCGTCGTCACCCCGCACGGCACGGTCCGTGCCGAGCACGTCGTCCTCGCCACCGAGGGCTACACCCCGACCGTGGCCGGCCGCCGCCGGGCCATCGCGCCCGTCTACTCGCTGATGACCGCGACCGAGCCGCTGCCGGACGACGTCTGGGCCCGCATCGGCCTGGACCGGCGCACCACCTTCGCGGACAACCGGCACCTGACCATCTACGGCCAGCGCACCCAGGACGGCCGGATCGCCTTCGGCGGCAGGGGTGCTCCCTACCACTACGCGTCTCGAGTCTCCCCGGCCTACGACCGCGACGACCGGGTCCACACCCGGCTGCGGGCCATCCTCCTCGAGCTGTTCCCCGCACTCGACGGGGTGCGGTTCACGCACAGCTGGGGCGGCAACCTCGGCGTGCCACGCGACTGGTTCCCCTCGGTGCGCCATGACCGCCACACCGGCCTGGCGTTCGCCGGGGGCTACGTCGGCGACGGTGTCGCCACGTCCGCCCTGGCCGGGCGCACCCTCGCGGCGATGATCCGGGGCGAGGACCCGGAGGACCTCACCACCCTGCCCTGGGTCGGGCGAACCTCGCGCAACTGGGAACCGGAGCCGCTGCGCTGGCTCGGCGTCAACGCCGTGAACGCCCTCATGACCTCGGCCGACTGGTCCGAGCGCCGCACGGGGCGCCGCTCGCGCGCGGCATCCGCGTTCTGGACGGCGATCGGCCAGTAGCCGGGGAGCGCCGGCGCGTCGGCGGCCGGTCAGCCCTCGGTCAGGCCGCGGGTCAGGCGGCTGCGAAGACGCCGTCGCGCAGGACCGGTACGAGGTCGGACGCGTCGAGCTCGGCGGCCACGGCGACGTCGTCGGCCCAGCCCTTCCCGACGAGCTCGCGGCCGCTCGAGCACGCGTGCAGGTCGGCGTCCAGGGAGCCGGCGACGCCGTCCCAGGCGGAGACCGCGACGCGGGCCTCGGGGCTGAGCAGGAGGGGGCCCGCGCGGTGCTCGAGCCGCCGCACGAACGCATCGGCCACGGCACCGACGCCCCAGAGGTCCTCCGCGGCGGGGCGCAGCGAATGGTCCGGCCACCGCTCGCCGGAGGGCACGAGCAGGAGAACCGGTGGTCGGTTCGGGCCGGCCGTGAACCGGTCCGCCAGGTGGCGGGCCACCGCCGTGCGGTTGCGCAGGCACGCCGCGACCACCTCGGCCCCGGTGTCGGCCAGCCGCGCACTCACGGTGGACCCGTTCGGCGAGGGGAGCACGAGGTCGGTGAGTCCCTCGGCCGCGCGGATCGACCCGGGGGAGAGGGTGACGACGCCGACCGAACCGGAGCGAGGGGCAGCGCCCGGCGGACCGCTCGCCTGCGCGGGGCCGCGCGGGTGGGCGAGCACCGCCCCGTGGGCCGCGGCGAACGCGACGGCGGACGTGTCCTTCCAGGGGTAGGGGCGGACGCGGATCCCCCGGTCGACCGCGACCGAGACGCACGTCGTGAAGCTGAGCACGTCGACGACGACGGCGACGACCTCGGACCCGGCCTCGCGGGCGTGCCGGGCCAGGGCGACCGACCCGCTCGGTCCCCACTCGAGGCGGACGAGGTGCCGGTCCTGGCTGTGCCACGCGTCCGTGCCGCTCACCTGTTCACGCTATCCGGATCCCCCGGCAGGCTCGGGCCCGTCCCGGGGGCGCTCGTGCGACCTCCGGCGTCCGGCGTCTCCTGCGACGCCCTGGGCCCGGGAGCCTCGGGCGTCGGGGTCGGCGTCTGCGTGGGGGCGTGGGTCCCCGGCCGTGGCGGGCGCTCGTCGAGCGAGTGCCGGAACGCGAGCGCGCCACCGGCGAGGAGCAGGGCCGACGCGAGGACGGTCGCGACCGCCGCCCGGCGCTGCGACACCGCACGCTCGGTGTGCCGTCCCACCGCGGCCTCCCTCCCGACCCGCCCGGTCGTCTCCGGCCGGGAAGGCACACCCTACGGCGGGAGGCGGTGCCCCGGGCCCGTGAGGACGGGACGACCCGCGACCCACGGGCACGTCGCCGTGAGCCGGGGCTCGCCGTCAGGGCCCGCTCCTCGAGGCGTCAAGCCGCGCGACGAAGCGGGCGGGCGCGGTGCGGCGGTAGGACGCGTCGACGAGCTCGGCGACCTCGTCCCAGTCGACCCCCTCGGCGCCCTCGCGGTGGCGCAGGTCGAGCATGAGCCACCCGTAGGGTCCGTAGTAGCCCGGCACGACGAAGCGGCCGTCCTCGAGCAGGGCGGGCCGGTCGGCCTCGTCCGGCAGCACGAGCAGCGCCTGGCGGTAGGGCTCGGGGTCGTGGTCACCCTTGAGGACGCCGCCGTAGATGGCGAAGACCTTGCGGGTGAAGAAGTTCGGCCGCCCGTGCGACACCTTCTCGTCGGCCCCGGGCAGCGCGAGGCAGATGGCGCGCAGCCGCGTGAGGTAGGGATCGGCGTCCTCGAACATCGTCGGGTGGGCCATGCTCCCACCGTAGGCGCCGGTCAGCGCCCGCAGACGCCTCCGCAGCCACCGGCCCCGCAGCCACCTCCGCAGCCGGCGCCCGCCGCCACCGGTTCGCGGTCGTCGTCACGGTGCGCCCAGGCCGTCTCGAGCGCGTCGGCGAACACCTCGACCGGCTGCGCGCCCGAGACCCCGTAGCGGCGGTCGAGCACGAAGAAGGGGACGGACTCGATGCCGAGCATCCTGGCGGTCGCCTCGTCGCTGCGGACGTGGTTGCCGTAGTCGTCGGACGCGAGCATGACCTGGACCGCGTCGGGGTCGAGGCCGATCTCGGCGGCGAGGCCGACGAGGGTCTCGCGGTCCCCGACGGCGAGCCCGTCGGTGAAGTAGGCCCGCATGAGCCGCTCGTGGGCGACGTCGGCGAGGCCGTGCTCGGCGGCGAGGTGCACGACGCGGTGCGCGTCGAAGGTGTTGGAGTAGCGGGCCCGCTGCCAGTCGAAGGTCAGGCCGTGCTCGGCGGCCGCCGCGGCCAGCGAGCGGTGCTGCTCGACGGCCTGCTCGCGGGAGATGCCGTACCTGTCGGCGACGAGGTCGACGAGGGGCCGGTCGGACACCGGCTCGGCGCCGCGGTCCAGCTCGAAGCTGTGCCAGCGGACGGTCACCTCGTCGGCGTGCTCGAACCCGGCGAGCGCCGCCTCGAGCCGACGCTTGCCGACGTAGCAGAACGGGCACACGATGTCCGACCAGATGTCGATCTCCACGGTCGTGCAACCTACCTCGGCCGCCGGGTCTTCCCGGCATCGGCGAGGTGATGCGGGGAGCAGCGGGACGCACCGGGCGGCACGCTTCAGGCGGTGGCCCGGGCGATGCTGCGCACGACGGCCGCGGCGCAGTCGGCGGCGTGGGTCTCGGGCAGCCAGTGCCCGGCATCGAGCTCGACGAGCTCGTACGGCGCGGCGACGTGCTCGGCGGTCAGGTGCGCCGCCATGGGCCCGAGGAAGGGGTCGTGGCGACCCCAGACGTACGTCGTCGGCACCCGCACCCGGCGGGCCGGTACCGACGAGCGCCGGGATGCGCGGTACCACCCGATCGGCCCGGCGATCGCCGCCGGGCTGGCGAGGTGGTCGGCGTACCGGCGCCGGTCCGGTGCCGGCAGGCCGCTGCGCCGCATCAGGGTCTCGAAGCCTCGGGCCATGACCTGCTCGGGCAGGGCCGGCAGCTGGAACGCGGCCATGTACCAGGAGCGTCGACGCTGGTCCCAGCCGCCGCGCCAGGCCCGGGCGAGCGCGGCGGGGTGCGGGGTGGACAGCGCGGTCAGCGACCCCACCCGGTCCGGGTGGTTGCCGGCGAGGAGCCAGGCGATGCCGCCGCCCCAGTCGTGCCCGACGACGTGGACGCGTTCGCGGCCGGAGGCGTCGACGAGCGCGAGCACGTCGGCGACGAGCTCGTCGGTGCGGTACGCGTCGACCTCGGTGGGCCGGGCACCGGCGCAGTAGCCGCGCTGGTCGGGGGCCAGCGTCCGCAGGCCCGCCTCGTGCAGGTGCGGCGCCACCGCGTACCAGCTGGTCCGGTCGGTCGGGAACCCGTGGAGCAGCACGACGACCTCACCCCCGAGCGGCCCGGCGTCCTCGACGTCGAAGCGCAGGCCGTCGCGGGTGAAGGTGCGGATGCGTCGGTCGTCACGGCTCACCCACCCATCCTGCCCCGTCCGGCCCCGCCCGGCCTCGGCCCGCCGGAGGGGCGGGCGGCCGAGTGCCGCAGTCAGGGACCGGTCAGGGACAAACCGGAGGCGGGGCGTCGCACCGCCGATCTAGGGTTGCACCGTGCCCGACGCCACCGGTGACCCGCGACGGGGCCGCCGGTGGTGGCACCTGTCACGCACCGGGCTGCTCTTCGGAGCCGGATACTTCCTCATCTCGACCTCCCCGAGCCTGCTGCCCCGCACCTGGTACTACCAGGGACTCATCAGCGGGCTGTGCGCGGCGGTCGGCTACGCGCTCGGCGTCCTCGTCGCCTGGGCGGTGCGCGCCGTCGCCCGCCTCATCGACCTGCGGGTGCAGGTCAGCGGCGAGGCGCGCCACTGGATCCGCGTGGCGGCACCGCTGTTCGGGGCCGTCGCGGTCATCGGCATCACCGTGGCCAACGTCCGCTCGCAGGCCCGCACCGCCGCGGTCGTGCGCCTGGCGCCCCTCGACCCGATCGACTGGGCCCTGGCGCTCGCCCTCGCCACCGCCATCGCGGTGCTCCTGCTCCTCATCGCGCGCGGGCTGCGCGGCATGACGCACGGCCTGGCCGAGGCCGCCGAGCGCGTGCTGCCCAAGGCCGTCGCGTCGATGATCGCCGTCGTCGTCGTGGCGACGACCACCGCCTGGGTCACCGACAGCGTGCTGTTCCACCGGGGGCTCGACGTCTTCACCGCCGTCGCCGCGAAGGTCAACGCCGAGACGCCGTCGAACCGCCCGGCGCCCCGCTCGCCGCTCCTGTCCGGCGGACCCGGGTCGTACGAGACGTACCAGAGCCTCGGGTACCAGGGCCAGATGTTCGTCACGAGCGCGCCCACGGCACAGGAGATCTCCTCGGCGACCGGGCGCGACGCCCTCGACCCGATCCGGGTCTACGCGGGCCGCACCGACAACCGGTCCATCGAGGACGTCGCCGACGCCGTGGTCCGCGAGCTGCGCCGCACGGGCGCGTTCGAGCGCCGGGTCCTCGCCGTCATCACGACCACCGGCACCGGCTGGGTCGACGACTGGTCGGCGCAGTCCATCGAGTACCTGAGCGACGGCGACTCGGCCATCGCGGCGATGCAGTACTCGTTCCTGCCGAGCGCCCTCGCCATCCTCACCGACCGCAACACGCCCAGCGAGGCCGGCAGGGCGCTCTTCGACCGGGTCTACGCCGTGTGGCGCACGCTGCCGCAGGGGCACCGCCCCCAGCTCGTCGTCGGCGGCGAGTCGCTCGGCTCGTACGGTGGGCAGGCCGCCTTCCGCGACGCGGCCGACATGCTGGCGCGCGCCCAGGGCGGGGTCTGGGTCGGCACTCCGAGCTTCACCCACATCGCCGCCGAGCTGACGGCCGAGCGCAACGAGGGCTCCCCGGAGATCGTGCCCGTCGTCGACGACGGCCGGCACTTCCGCTTCGCGGCCAGCGGTGACCAGCTGACCCACGACTACTACGGGCGGCCCTACGGCGCCTGGGACTTCCCGCGGTTCGTCTACGCGCAGCACCCGTCGGACCCCGTCGTGTGGTGGAACCCGGCGCTCCTGGGCGAGCAGCCCGACTGGCTGCGCGAGCAGCGCGGCCGCGACGTCAACCCGGACGTCACGTGGATCCCGTTCGCGACGTTCTGGCAGCTGACCACGGACATGGCCGTGGGTCACGACCCGCCCGACGGGTTCGGCCACCGGTACGGCGCCGAGCTGGTGCCCGCCTGGGGCTCGGTCCTCGGCGGCTCGCCGACCGACGACTACACGCGCCTCGTCGCCGGCATCGAGAAGACCGTCAACCGGGTGGCCTGACCGGGTTCGACGCGTCGAAGGAGCTGGGGGCGGCACGGCACGACGCACGGGAGCCCGGGCGGCCCGGCACGAGATGGGACGATGCGTCCTGTGTCGGCGAGCGCGGTGTACCTCATCCTCGGGTTCGCCCTCCTGCTCGCCGCCGTGCTGCCCACCGCCCTCGAGCGGTTCGCGGTGTCGGCGCCGATGGTCCTGCTCGGCCTCGGGGTCCTCATCGGCCTGCTGCCCCTGCCCGAGGGGCTCGTCCTCGACCCGGTCCACATCCGCCCGCAGACCGAGCACCTCACCGAGCTGACCGTCCTCGTCGCCCTCATGGGCGTGGGCCTGGCCCTCGACCGGCCGCTCGTCCTCGGTGACCGCAGCACGTGGCGCCGCTGGTCACCGACGTGGCGCCTGCTCGCCGTCGCGATGCCGGTGACCATCGCGGCGGTGGCCCTGCTCGGCTGGGCCCTCGGCCTGGCACCCGCCGCGGCGCTCCTGCTCGGCGCGGCCCTCTCGCCCACGGACCCGGTGCTCGCCGGTGACGTCCAGGTCGCCGGCCCCCGCACCCGGCACGGCGAGGCGCTCGACGAGCTCGAGGAGATCGACGAGGACGACGAGGTCCGGTTCGCCCTGACGTCCGAGGCCGGCCTCAACGACGGGCTGGCGTTCCCGTTCGTGCACGCCGCGGTGTTCCTCGCGGCGCTCGGCCCGGTCACCGCCTGGGGGGCCGGCTGGCTGGCGTGGGACCTCGTGGGCAAGCTCGCGGTCGGCGTCGGCGTCGGGATCCTCGTCGGGTGGCTGCTCGCCAGGGTGGCGTTCCGCTCGCCCCGGCGCTCGCTGCGCCTCGCCGAGCAGGGGGAGCCGCTGCTCGCCGTCGCCGCCCTCGTCACGACGTACGGCCTGAGCGAGGTCCTCGGCGGCTACGGGTTCGTCGCCGTCTTCACGTGCGGCATGACGATCCGGGCGGCCGAGCGCGGCCACGAGTACCACGCGGCGATGCACGAGGTCGTGTCGCGGCTCGAGCGCCTCCTGACCCTCGTCGTCCTCATGCTCCTCGGCATGGGGATGACCAACGGGATCCTGTCGGCCCTCGACTGGCGCGGGGTCCTCGTCGCGGGCGCCGTCGTGCTCGTCCTGCGCCCGCTCGCCGGGTGGCTGGCCCTTGCGGTGCGGGCCCGGCGGCCGGACCAGCCGGGCGGCCTCGAGCCGGACGAGCGCCGCGCGGCCGGCTTCTTCGGGGTGCGGGGGGTCGGCACGCTGTACTACCTCGCCTGGGCGGCCGGCCAGCACACGTTCCCGGAGGAGCGCTGGCTCTGGGCCACGGTGGCGGCGACGATCGCGCTGTCGGTGCTCGTCCACGGCGTCCTCGCGACCCCGGTGCTGCGCCGGCTCGAGCGCCGACGCCAGGCCACGGCCTGACGCGTCGGACCTCGGACGTCGTGCGGCCCCGGGCTCCCAGCCGTGCCTGGTAGGACGGCCCCATGGGCACGATGACCGAGTTCCCCGAGCACGAGCTGTCCGCCTACCGCGCCGACCCCGAGGGCGACCCCCGCGGTGCGGTCGTCGTCATCCAGGAGATCTGGGGGCTGACCGCGCACGTCAAGGACGTCGCCGACCGGTTCGCCGCCGAGGGCTACGTCGCGCTCGCCCCCGACCTGCTCGCGCACGTCGGCCTGACGCCCGAGGTGGGCACCCGCATCTTCCAGCTCGTCAACAGCGGGAGCGAGCAGGACCGGGCGGCCGCGCAGCCCCAGCTGCGCGCGGCGACGACGCCCGCCCGCCAGCCCGAGTTCGCCGCCTGGGCGGTGCCGGCCCTGCGCGGCGTCGTCGAGGCGCTCGCCGCCGAGCCGGCGGTCCGTGGTCGCATCGGCGTCGTGGGGTTCTGCTTCGGTGGCTCGTACGCCTTCGCGCTCGCGGCCGCCGACGACCGCGTCCGGGCCGCCGTCCCGTTCTACGGCAGCTTCCCGGAGGACGCGGACCCGGCGACCATCGCCTGCCCGGTCCTGGCCTTCTACGGCGAGCAGGACCGCCGGATCACCGGCCAGGTCCCCGAGCTCGAGGCGCGGATGGAGCAGGCCGGCGTCGACTTCACGGCACGCGTCTACCACGGTGTCGGGCACGCGTTCTTCAACGACGACGCGCCGTCGCGCTACCACGCCGAGGTCGCCGCCGACGCCTGGCAGCGCACGCTCGCCTTCCTCGCAGAGCGCCTCGGAGGCTGAGGGCCGAGGCCCGGAACGCTGCTCACAGCGTTCTCCTCGCCGCTTCCGGCCCCGGAACCGACGCCGGGGGGTAAGCCTGTGTCCATGAGCCCCTCGACGAGCGAGCCCGCCGACCCCGCGACGCCGAACTCGCCCCAGCAGGCGGACGCGCCGAGCGCGCCGACGGACTCGGGGACCCTCGATGCCCGTTCGCCGCTCGTCCTCGGCCCGATGCTGCGATACGCCGGCGAGACCGCAGGCACGGTGTGGGCCGAGACGGCGGGACGGGCCACCGTGACCGTCCGCGCCGACGGGCGGGCCTGGTCGGCACCGACCTTCCTCGTGCGCGGGCACCACTACGCGCTCGTCGTCGTCGACGGGCTCGAGCCCGGCGGCTCCTGGGAGTACACGCTCGAGGTCGACGACACGCGGGTGTGGCCCTCCGACGACAGTCGCTTCCCCGCGCCCCGCCTCCGGACGCTGGACCCGCGGCGCCCGACCCGGCTGCTCTTCGGGTCGTGCCGTACGAGCGTGTCCCACGACGCCGCGGGGAACGCCTCGAACGGCGTCGACGCGCTGCGCACCCTGGCCCTGGCCCTCGCCGAGGGCACGGTGGACTGGCCCGACCTCATCGCCTTCCTCGGCGACCAGGTCTACGCCGACGAGACCTCCGACGAGATGCGCGAGTTCATCGCCTCCCGGCGCTCGCTGGAGGAACCGCCCGGGGAGGAGATCAAGGACTTCGAGGAGTACTGTCACCTCTACCGGCTCGCGTGGTCGGACGAGGCCAACCGGTGGTTCTTCTCGACGGTGCCGAGCTGCATGATCTTCGACGACCACGACATCCGCGACGACTGGAACACCTCGTGGTCCTGGCACGAGGAGATCAACCGGACCCCGTGGTGGCACGAGCGCCTCATGGGTGGGCTGGCGTCGTACTGGGTCTACCAGCACCTCGGCAACCTCTCCCCGGACGAGCTGGCGAAGGACGAGGTGTACGCCCCGGTTCTGTCAGCCGCGGCGTCCGGTGCCGACGAGCGCGACCTCACCGAGCCGCTCTTCGACCTCGTGGAGCGGGTGGACCGGCACCCCAAGGTGTACCGCTGGAGCTACCGGCGCGACCTCGGTGACAGCCGCCTCGTCGTCGTCGACTCCCGGGCCGCCCGCGTCCTCGAGCCGGAGCGACGCTCGATGCTCGACCCCGACGAGGCCGCCTGGCTCGACGCCCAGCTGACCGGCGACGTCGACCACCTCCTCGTCGGCACCTCGCTGCCCTTCCTCCTGCCGCCGGGGCTGCACGACTTCGAGGCCATCGACGAGGTCCTGGCGAGCGGTGGTGGCCACGGTCGGCTCGTCGCGGGCCTGGCCGAGAAGAGCCGCCGGGTCATCGACCTCGAGCACTGGGCCGCGTTCGGCGACGGGTTCGTCGAGGTGTTCGAGATGGTCATGGACGTGGCCCGGGGCAACCGGGGCCGCGCCCCCGCGACCATCACCTTCCTGTCCGGCGACGTCCACAACTCCTACGTCGCCGAGGTCGTGGAGCCCGGTCGGCACGGCGCGCGGTCGCGGATCGTGCAGGCCGTGTGCTCGCCGGTCCGCAACCCGATGCCGCGGGGCATCCGGGTCATGATGTCGCTGTTCGCCCGGGGACTGGTGGCACCGATGCGGTTCCTGGCCCGGCGTTCCCGTCACGTGCCCGACCCGGCGTACCCGTGGACCGTCACCGACGGACCCTGGTTCGACAACTGCCTCGCCGAGCTGACCGTCCAGGGCCGGGACCTTGCCATCGTCTGGCGCGGAGGCGTCGTGCGGGACGGCGACGACGCGCACCCCCAGCTGACGACCGTCGGCAGCGTCCGGCTGCCCGCACGGGCCTGACGCGCCCTCGACTCGACCTCGACTCGACCTCAGCTGACCCGGACGACGAGGATGCGGTCGTCGCCGGGGCGAGGGGAGGTGCGCCCATCGCGGTTGCTCGTCGTCACGAGCAGGGTCCGGTCGTCGAGGGCGAGGACGCTGCGCAGGCGTCCGTAGCGGCCGTCGAGGAAGGCCTGCGGGTCGCCCGCCGTCCGCGCGCCGTCGAGGGGGACCCGCCAGAGGCGCTCCCCGCGCAGGCCGCCCAGCCAGGCCGAGCCGGCAGCGATGGCGATCCCGCTCGGCGAGCTCTCGTCCGGGCTCCACTGCACGAGGGGCGACACGATCCCGGGCTCGGACGTCCGGCCCTCGGTCTGCGGCCACCCGTAGTTGCCGCCCCGGCGGACGAGGTTGAGCTCGTCGTGCAGGTGGTCGCCGAACTCGGAGGACCAGAGCCGTCCCGCGGCGTCCCAGGCGATGCCCTCGACGTTGCGGTGGCCGTAGCTCCACACGAGCGTCCCGAACGGGTTGCCCGGTGCGGGCCCGCCACCCGGCGTCATCCGCAGGATCTTGCCGCCGAGCGACGAACGGTCCTGTGCCAGAGGGCGGTCGCCCGCCTCCCCGGTCGTCGCGTAGAGCGCGCCGTCGGGCCCGAACGCGAGGCGCCCGCCGTTGTGGTGCAGCCCGTGGGGGATGCCGTGGACGATGACGCGCGGCGTGCTCAGCTGCCGGCCCGGCGCCCGCGTCGGGTCGTAGGTGAGCGTCGCGATGCGGTTGTCGGCGGCGGTGGAGAAGTACACGAAGAGCGTCCGGTCGGCGGCGAACCGGGGGCTCACCGCGATCCCGAGCAAGCCCGCCTCGCCCTGCTGGTCGACGTTCGACACGACGCCGGGCACGCGCCCGAGGAGGGTCGCGCGTCCCGAGGCCAGGTCGACGCGTCGGACGCGCCCGTCGTCCCGGGTCGTGACGAGCACCCCCGAGCGGCCGGGGAGCAGCGCCAGTCCCCACGGCACGTCGAGCCCGGTGGCCAGGGTCCGCAGCACGGTGGCCGAGCCGGTGGGTCGCCCGGCCCGCGACGTGACCGGCGGGCTCGGCGTCGCCGGGGTCGTGCGCGTCGCCGGCGTCGTCGGCGAGGGGCCGGTCGGGGACGCCGAGGACGCGGGCGCCGTCGACGTCGGGACCGAGGTGGCGGCGGTGCCCGAGCCCGCCACCGACGAGAGGGTCCCGCCGGCGGGAGAGCCGGCCGGTGGACCGCCGCCCGAGCAGGCACCCGTGGCGAGGGCGCCGGCGAGCGTCGCGGCGCCGAGCGCACGCGTGGCGGAGCGGGGTCGCGGCACGGTCTGACCTCCACAGGCTGGTCCACCGAACCTACCCACCCCGCCTGTGGGTGCTGCCCACTCGGGCCCACGGGCCCGTCCCGGCTCGCACGAGGTGCCGACGTCCCGCTCGACGCGGGAACAATGCCGCGTGGTGCGAAGTTGAGTCCAGTGAGCGCAAGATTTGCGAGCCCGGTTTTGACAACGACCGCCCGGCTGACGCAGATTGAGCGAGGAGCTGTCAACCACGGACCACCAGCATCAAGGAGTCACCATGGCACGTGCGGTCGGAATCGACCTCGGTACCACCAACTCGGCCGTCTCCGTCCTCGAGGGCGGCGAGCCGACGATCATCGCGAACGCCGAGGGCGGGCGGACGACCCCGTCGGTGGTCGCGTTCTCCAAGAACGGCGAGGTGCTCGTCGGCGAGGTCGCCAAGCGCCAGGCGGTGACCAACGTCGACCGGACCATCCGCTCCGTCAAGCGCCACATGGGCACCGACTGGCGGTCGCCGGAGATCGACGGCAAGACGTACACGGCGCAGGAGATCAGCGCCCGCATCCTGCAGAAGCTCAAGCGCGACGCCGAGTCCTACCTCGGTGAGACCGTCACGGACGCCGTCATCACCGTCCCCGCGTACTTCGACGACGCCGAGCGCCAGGCCACGAAGGAGGCCGGCGAGATCGCGGGCCTCAACGTCCTGCGCATCGTCAACGAGCCCACCGCCGCGGCCCTCGCCTACGGCCTCGACAAGGGCAAGGAGGACGAGCTCATCCTCGTCTTCGACCTCGGCGGCGGCACCTTCGACGTGTCCCTCCTCGAGGTCGGCAAGGACGCCGAGGACGGCTTCGCCACGATCCAGGTGCGCGCCACCAACGGCGACAACCACCTCGGTGGCGACGACTGGGACGACGTCATCGTCCAGCACCTCATCACGCAGGTGAAGAACAAGACCGGCCAGGACCTGTCCAAGGACAAGATCGCGATGCAGCGCCTCCGCGACGAGGCCGAGCGCGCCAAGAAGGAGCTGTCGACCGCGACCTCCACGAACATCTCGGCGCAGTACATCTCGATGACGCCCGAGGGCCCGATCCACCTCGACGAGACGGTGACGCGCGCCCAGTTCGAGCAGATGACCAAGCAGCTGCTCGACCGCACGAAGGCCCCGTTCCACAAGGTCATCGAGGACGCCGGCATCAAGGTGTCCGACATCGACCACGTCGTCCTCGTGGGTGGCTCGACCCGCATGCCGGCGGTGAGCAACCTCGTCAAGGAGCTGACCGCCAAGGAGCCGAACAAGGGCGTCAACCCCGACGAGGTCGTCGCGATGGGTGCCTCCCTGCAGGCCGGCGTCCTCAAGGGCGAGCGCAAGGACGTCCTGCTCATCGACGTCACGCCGCTGTCGCTCGGCATCGAGACCAAGGGCGGCCTGTTCACCAAGCTCATCGAGCGCAACACGGCCATCCCGACGAAGCGCTCGGAGATCTTCAGCACCGCCGACGACAACCAGCCGTCGGTCCTCATCCAGGTCTTCCAGGGTGAGCGCGAGATCGCCCAGCACAACAAGTCGCTCGGCACCTTCGAGCTGACCGGCATCGCGCCGGCACCGCGCGGCGTGCCGAAGATCGAGGTCACCTTCGACATCGACGCCAACGGCATCGTCAACGTCAGTGC
>NZ_JBNDHY010000088.1:0-19316 GCF_056755315.1 Monashia sp. HAY1-2A | reverse complement strand
CCCCCCCAGATTACTACGCGTCTCGTGGGCTCGGAGATGTGTATAAGAGACATGCGTCGGCTCGTGCCGCCGCCGGCCGGTGCGGTGCCGGCTCAGGCCGTGGCTCGACGCGCCACGTTGTAGAAGCGGACCGACTGGTACTCCTCGAGGCCCTCGGCGCTGCCCTCGCGGCCCAGACCGGAGTGCTTCACGCCCCCGAACGGCGCGGCGGCGTTGGACGGGACGCCCTGGTTGATGCCGACCAGGCCGGTCTCGAGGGCATCGGCGACGTTGAGGGCCCGGTCCAGGCTCTCGGTGAACACGTAGCCCGCGAGCCCGAACTCCGTCGCGTTGGCCCGCTGCACGACCTCGGCCTCGGTGCTGAACCGCTGGATCGCCGCGACCGGCCCGAAGATCTCCGTGCTCGCGACCTGGGCGCTTGCCGGGACGTGGTCCAGCACGGTGGCCCTGAAGAAGTGGCCGTCCGACGCCAGGATCCGGCCGCCGGTGCGGACACTCGCGCCGTGCGCGACCGCGTCGTCGACCAGGCGCTGCATGCTCGTCACGGCCCGGTCGTCGATGAGTGGGCCGAGCGCGACGTCGTCGGCCAGCCCGTCACCCGTGACCGCGGCGGCCACCTTCTCCGAGAGCCCCTCGACGAAGGCGTCGGCGATGCCGTCCTGGACGAAGATCCGGTTGGCCGCGATGCAGGACTGGCCCCCGTTGCGCATCTTGGCCGCGTACGCGCCGTTGACGGCTCGCTCGAGGTCGGCGTCGTCGAAGACGACCAGCGGCGCGTTGCCGCCCAGCTCCATGGAGGAGCGCAGCACGTTGTCGGCGGCCAGGCGCAGCAGCACCTTGCCGACGCCGGTCGACCCCGTGAAGGACACCTTGCGGACGCGGGGGTCGGGCAGGACGGCCTCGCTGAAGGCCGACGCGTTGCTGGTGCACACGACCTGGACGAGCTCTTCGGGGACGCCGGCCTGCTGGGCGAGCTCGACGGCGTAGTAGGTCGTCAGCGGGGTGAGCGCGGCCGGCTTGATGAGCACGGGGCAACCGGCGGCAAGGGCGGGAGCGATCTTGCGGGTGGCCATCGCCAGCGGGAAGTTCCACGGCGTGATGAGCACGGACAGCCCGACCGGGGCGCGTCGGGTCAGCAGCGTGGCGCCGCCGGTGGGGACGTCGCGGACGTTGCCGGCCGGACGGACCGCCTCCTCGGCGTACCAGCGGACGAAGTCGCTGCCGTAGGTCACCTCGGCGCGGGACTCCGCCAGCGGCTTGCCCATCTCCAGGGTGATGAGGAGCGCGATGTCGTCGGCGTGCTCGATGAGCAGGTCGTACCAGCGACGCAGCACGTCGGCCCGCTGCCGTGGGGTGGTGGAGGCCCAGGCACGACCGGCCTGGTCGGCTCGGGCGACGGCGTCCAGCGCCTCGCCGGGACCGGCGTCGGGCAGGCTGGCGATGACCGCGCCGGTGGCCGGGTTGTGCACGTCGAACGTGGCCGGGCCGGTGGGCAGCCGAAGGCCTTGCACGACGCGGTCGGCGGCGCGCGCCCGGTCGGGGTTCGCGACGGCGAGGCGGGTGCCGGGCGGCGTCGGCTCGGTGGTGCGCTGGGTGTTCAGGTCGGTGGTCATCGGGTCTCCTCAGCGAATAGAACGTCTTCGATGGCTTCGACGAACGAGGTCAGCTCGTCGTCGGTGGTGATGAACGGCGGGCTGATCTGCAAGGTGTTGCCGCGCAGCGGGCGGGAGATGAAGCCCAGCTCGACGAGCGCGTCGGCGGCTCGCTCGGCGGGGACCTCGTCGCGCAGCGTCACCCCGCCGAGGAACCCGGCGACCCGGACGTCGACGACGCTGGGCCGGCGGGCCAGCAGCTGCTTGAGGAGGCTGTCGAGGCGGTGCTCGAGCTCGACGACCCGGGGCAGCAGCCGCTCCTGCTCGAGGACGTCGAGGTTGGCCAGGGCGACCGCGCTCGCCGTCGCGTGACCGGCATAGGTCGCGCCGTGGCGGAACACCGGCGTGGCGGGGTCGTCGACGTAGAACGGCTCCCAGATCCTCGGGGCGACCAGGACGCCGCCCAGAGGCGCGTAGCCGGACGTGACGCCCTTGGCGAAGGTGACCAGGTCCGGCTCGAGACCGAACCGGTCGGTGGCGAACATGACGCCGGTGCGTCCGAACCCGGTGATGACCTCGTCGACGACGAGCAGGATGTCGTGCTCGCGGCACAGCGCCTGGACCTTCTCCAGGTACCCCGGTGCCGGCGGGTTGACGCCGCCCGTGCCCTGGATCGGCTCGGTCACGAGCGCGGCGATGTTCTCCGGACCGATCCGCGCGATCGTCGCGGCGAGCGCGTCGGCGTCGTGGACCGGGACCCGCGCCGTCTCGGGCACGAGCGACTCGGTGCCGTAGCCCTCGCGGTTGAAGTCCAGGCCGGCGATGCTCGTGCCGTAGGCGTGCAGCCCGTGGTAGGCGTGCTCCCGGCTGAGGATGGTCGTCTTGGCGGGCTTGCCCTCCCGCTGCCAGTGGCGTCGGGCCAGCTTGCAGGCCACGTCGATCGCGTCGGAGCCACCGGAGTTGAGGATGACCTTGGGGTCGGCGATCGGTGACAGCCCGGCGAGCCGCTCGGCCAGCTGGAGCGCCTGGTCGTTCACGAACCGGGCGAAGATGTGGTACGTCTCCAGCCTCAGCATCTGCGCACGGGCGGCCTCGGCCAGGGCCGGGTGCGAGTGGCCGATGTTGGCGTGCCACAGCCCGGCCGTGCCGTCGAAGAGGCGCCGGCCGTCGCTGGTGTGGACGTAGGAGCCGTCGCCTCGTTCGACGACGAGCTGGCGACCCAGGACGGAGGGCAGATGGGCCTGCGCCGGCCACAGGGCCGGACCGTCGAGGATCGTGCGGGTGGCGGACATGGAGCGTCCTTTCGGGTAGCTGGAGGCGGGTCAGTGGGCGGTGTAGCCGCCGTCGACGGGGATCGAGACCCCGGTGATGTAGGAGGCCTCCTCGGAGGCGAGGAAGCTCACCGCGGCGGCGACGTCCGCGCAGCTGGCGAGCCGGCCGAGCGGGATGGCGGCGACAACGTCGCGTTCGGTCTGTTCCGGGTCGGCCTGTTCGCCCAGCCAGGCGTCGTACAAGGGCGTGCGCGTCATGCCCGGCGCGACGGCGTTGACACGGATGTTGCGCGGGGCGAGCTCGACGGCGGCCGCAGTCGTGAGGGCCTTGACGGCGCCCTTGCTCGCGCTGTAGATGCCCATCGTCGGTACGCCGACGGACGCCAGCCGTGAGGTGATGTTGATGATCGCCCCGCCGTGCTCCATCCGCTTCGCGCTCTCCTGCAGCACCGCGATGGTTGCGATGGTGTTGACCTCGAAGACGCGCCGCACCTCGGTCGTGGGCGCCTCGAGAAGGTCGTCCGTGTGGTCGATAGCGGCGTTGTTGACGACGACGTCCAGACGCCCGAACCGGTCGACAGCGCTCGCGGCAAGCCGTGCCGGCCCACCCGCGCGCGTCAGGTCCACCGCCACGAAGGCGGCGCGCTCCCCCAGCTCCTCGCGGACCCGCTGCCCGCGCACCTCGTCGCGACCTGTGACGACGACGTTGAGCCCGTCGGCGTGCAGGCGTCGGGCGATCTCGTACCCGATCCCCGAGGTCGAGCCCGTGACGAGGGCCGTGCGGCGCCTCACCCGCGCGCTCCGAACGTGTCGACGGCTGACCTGAGCCGAGCGACGCCCTCGTCGATGCGCTCCGGCGTCGAGGTGGCGAAGCAGAGCCGCAGGGCGTCGTGGAAGTGGTCGTTGGTCGAGAACGCCGGCCCCGGGATGTAGGCCACGCCCTCGGCCAGCGCGGACTCGAAGAGGGCTGCGGTGTCCACGGCCGGATCGGCGAACGTCGCCCACAGGAAGAAGCCGCCGTCAGGGTCCGTGGCACGGACCGCGTCGCCGAAGTGGCGGACGAGCGCGGCCCGCATCGCCTCCTTGCGCTGGCGGTAGAGGCCCAGCACCCGGTCCAGGTGCGGCTGCAGATGGCCGCCGGCGAGGAACTCGGTGACCGTGCGCTGCGTCGGGACGCTCGTGCACGTGTCCATGGCCTGCTTGGCGTTGATGAGCAGCGGCTGGAGGCTCGCGTCGGCGTCGACCCACCCGACCCGCAGCCCGGGCGCCAGGATCTTGGAGAAGGTGCGCACGGAGAAGATGAGCGGGTTGCCCGGGTCGATCTCGTTCAGGGCCGGGATCGGTGAGCCCTCGAAGCGCAGCAGACCGTACGGGTCGTCGTCGATGACGACCGCTCCCCACCGCGAGGCGAGCTCGAGCAGGAGCTCGCGACGCTCCAGCGTCAGCGTCACGCCCGACGGGTTCTGGAAGTTGGGGATCGTGTAGATGGCCTTGGGCGGACGCCCGGCGCGCGCGACGAGCTCCGGGAGCGCCTCGACGACCAGACCGTCCTCGTCGACCGGCGCCTCCAACAGGTCGGCGCCATAGGACAGGGCAGTCGCGTTGCCGTTGGTGTAGGTGGGCCCCTCGACGACCACCAGCTCACCCGGGTCGACGAAGAGCTTGAAGGCGAGGTCCAGGCCCTGCATGCCGCCGGTGGTGATCGTGATGCGCTCGGCGGCGCTGGAGTACCCGTGCTCGGCCTGGAGCTTGAGGATCTCGCCCACGAGGTCGGGCTCGCCCTCCGACGCACCGTAGCTGTACTTGCCCGGCACGGCGTGCGCTGCAAAGCGGTCCAGCAGCTCCACGGGCATCAGGTCGTCGCTGGGCGCACCCATGGCGAACCGCACGATGTCATGCGTCTGGCGTGCGAGCAGCGAGGTCGAGGAGTCGATCATCGAGCCGACGAGACCGGTCGACCGGTCGGCAAGGGGAGGCCTGCGCACTGTGGTTCGTCCTTCGTCTGGAGCCGCAGACAGGACGATAGGGGCGGCCGACGTCGCAAGAAAAGCGACGGTTTCTGACCGGCTCCTGTTAGGAGAAGTCGCCGGTCGACGTCAGGTCGATCCCTGAGCCGAGACCTGCGACTCGAGGTGGAGCGAGAAGGCGTCGCGACAGGCTCGAACGGCCGGCCGTCGCTCCGCCCCGGCCCGACAGATCAGCCAGATCTGCCGGCGCTGCTGGGTGCCGAGCACCGCGGACGGTGTCAGCGTCGCGCCCTCGCCCCTGACGAGGAGGTCCGGGAGGAACGCTGCCGCCACCCCGGACTGCACGAGGCGCAGGTGGAAGAGCAGGTCGGCGGACTCGTACGCGACGTCGGGCTCGAAGCCGTGCTCGCGACACACGCGGCGGACCCAGGCGTGCGCTTCGGCGCCGCTGGGCTCGATGACCCACCTCAGCCGGCGCAGCCCGTCCAGGGTGCCCGCGTCGGCACCCACGGGAGGGTAGGCCCGGACCGGGTCGTCCATGAGCAGGTCCGCGTGAAGGTCGTCCGGCACCGCCTGTGAGGTCCCCGGGTAGCTGTCGGCGACGAGGACGTCCAGGCGACGTGACGAGAGCAGGAGCAGCCCCTGTTCGGGCTCGACCTGCCGGAAGCGCACGTCGAGGTCAGGATGGTCCCTGCCCAGGGAGGAGATCACCTGGGGGACGACGTTGCGGCTGATCGTCGTGAAGGCCGCCAGGCGCAGGGTCCCCCGGACCTGGCTGATGCTGGAGGCCAGGTCCGTCTCGGCCTGCTCCAGGATGGTCAGGATGCCGTTCGCGTGCTCGACCAGCACCTCGGCGGCGGGCGTGAGCCGCACCCCCCGTCCCACCTTCTCCAGGAGCGGCACGCCCGCCTCCTTCTCCAGGAGGGCGAGCTGCTGGGAGACCGCTGAGTGCGTGTACGACAACGCCCGCGCCGCGGCGGTGATGCTGCCTCGAAGGTGGACCTCGCGCAGCAGCACCAGTCGATGGACATCGAGCATGTCCGCAGGTTAGCTGCGGACCCACTGCCTGGGAGCCCGCCGACCGCCATCGACACGGAGGAGACTCACGAGCGCGCGTTCGCTTCCCGCAGACGCGCCCTGGTGGCACGGACCCGGGAAGCCGGGTCAGCACGGTGTCTCGGCCGAGCAGGCCATCCCTGAGGGCGCGCCCGGCGTACGGCGCAGCAGGTCTCCTCGCCACCTCAACGCAGGAGTCCGGCCTCCCCGCAAGCGCGCACGGTGCACGCCGCACCTCTGCGGCGACGGCGTCCACCTGCGCCGAACATCCACCTCCGCTGTCGAGGCGGGCCGAGTGTGCGCTCCCAGCCGGGGGTCACTGCCCGGAGACGGGCAGTGCCAGGACCGGGACCGGCGCGCATCGCAGGATCTTGGAGGCCCTCGATCCCAGGAACACCGAAGCCACCGGGCCGTGCGAGCTGGACCCGACGACGAGGAGGTCGCCCAGGGACCACGGTGCCTGTCCCATCGCCTCGCGCCAGCTGTGACCGTCACCGATGACGGCCTCCAGCCCGCGTGGGACGTCGGGCAGCCGGCGCACCTCGGCGAGCTGCTCGTCGATGACCTCCCTGGTCCGCCGGGACCACTGGTGCACCACGAGGTCCTCGCCCGCCCCGGCCAGGGTCGCGGCGAAGACCTTCTTCGGTCGCACCGAGAAGGAGGCGACTCGAAGTGAGCTCGTGGTGCGGGCGGCGTAGTCCGCGGCGGCGCGGACCAACGACCAGTCCTTGGACGTGCCACCGAACGCGACGGTGACGCGCCGGAGCCGGCCGCCGGGCTCGGCCTGGTAGCCGCGCGGCGCGAGGGCGACCGGGACCGGCGAGCTGTGCACGATGCGGTCGGCGACGCTGCCCAGGGCGACGAGGCCGAGCCCCCCGTTCTCGGACGACCCGAGCACGAGGACGCTGGCGTCGTGCTCGGAGGCCACCTCGAGCAGCCCGGTGGGCACCGAGGGGGCATGGTGCAGGACGTAGGCGGTGTTGACGTCGTCGGGCATCCGTTCCTTGGCCTGAGCGAGCGACTGCTCGCCCCGCTGGGTGAGGTAGGCCCGGTAGTCCGCGTCGACGCGCTCGGTGCTGGGCGGCCAGGCGGCCGCCACGACCACGGCGACGACGACGTCCTCCCCCGACGACCGGGCGAGGAGCGCGGCCAGCTCGAGCGCCGAGGTGCCGCTCTCCTTCGGCGTGCAGCCGACGACGACGGTCACGGCTCCTCCACGAGTGCCGGCTCGGTGCGGTGCGCGATCACGTGCGTGACGGGGACCGGGTAGCTGGTGCGGGCCCGGTCGACGACGTCGTAGCGTTGCCAGATCGAGTCCTCCAGGGGCCTGGTGGCGATGACGATCTGGTCGGGCCGGAAGGACCGCACGGCGGTGTCGAGGGCCCGCAGCGGCCGGAAGTCCCCGAGGTCGCCCTCGACGCTGAGGCTCTCCGAGCGCAGCGTGGCGAGCGTGGTGTCCAACCGGGTCCGGGCCGCCTCGACGGTCGCGTCCCACACGTGCAGCGGGCCGGTGACGGCCGCCTGCCCGGTCTCGACCGGGCTCGCCGGCACGCACACGTAGTACGTGGCCGCCCGCTCGGCGTCGATGCGTCGCAGCTCGTCGAGCAGCTCCGCGGAGCCGACCGTCTCGTTGGCCAGCACCAGCACCCGGCGCGCGTGGTCGGACGCAGGGGTCCCGGGGGTCTGCGCACGGGCCAGGACGTACTTGTTGAGGACGTAGAGGACGAGGACGACGCCCCACGACAGCAGGCTGAGCAGGAGCTGCGAGCGCACGCTCTGCGTCAGGCCCATCTGCACCAGCACCGCGACGATGCCGAGGGTGGCGAGCACGGACAGGCCGGGGAAGAGCCACATCTTCACCGTGAGCGTCGACTCGTCGGTGCGCAGCCGCAGCCGGATCTGCGAGATCGAGATGAGCAGGTAGACGAAGAGGATGATGGCGCCGGACGAGTTCAGCAGGAAGGCGAACACGCCGTCCTCGTCGATCGCTGCCGCGATGACGCACAGGAAGCCGATCACCGACGAGGCGAGGATGGCCTTCGTCGGCACGCCCCGACCGTTGACGGTGACGAGCTGTGCCGGGGCCTCACGTCGGGCGGCCAGGACGAACAGCATCCGCGACGCGGTGTACAGACCCGAGTTCAGGCAGGAGAGCACGGCCGTGAGGACCACGGCGTTCATCAGGTCGTCGGCGTAGGGGATGCCCATCTCGGTGAAGGCCGCGACGAAGGGTGAGCCGGAGAGCGCGGCCGAGTTCCAGGGGAGGATCACCGCGAGGAGGAACACCGACCCCACGAAGAACAGGCAGATGCGGGTGATGACCGAGTTGGCTGCCTTGGCGACGGCGCGCTCGGGGTTCTCGGACTCGGCCGCGGCGATGGTCGCCACCTCGGCACCCACCATCGAGAAGATGACGGTGACGACGCCGGCCGTCAGCGCTGCGGTTCCGTGGGGCAGGAAGCCGCCGTGGCTCCACAGGTTGCTGAAGTCGAGGTGCTTGTCGGGCCAGATGCCGAAGACGAAGAAGCTGCCGCACACGATGAAGAAGATGATGGCGGCGACCTTGATGCCGGCGAACCAGTACTCGAACCTGCCGAACGACGCGACCGAGAAGAGGTTGGTCGCGGTCATGAGGACCATGAGGACGAGGGCGGAGGTCCAGATCGGGACGTCGACCCAGTACTGGATGATCTTCGCGCCGGCCACGGCCTCGAACCCGACGACGATGACCCAGAAGTACCAGTAGAGCCAGCCCACCGAGAACCCGGCCCACGGGCCGAGGGCCTTGCGCGCGTAGTCGGCGAACGACCCGGTGGACGGGTTGGCCACCGCCATCTCGGCCAGCATCCGCATCACCAGGATGATGAGGACGCCGGTCACTGCGTAGGTGAGGAAGGTGCCGGGACCGGTGTCGTGGATCACCGTTCCGGAGCCGACGAACAGCCCCGCTCCGATGACACCCCCCATCGCGATCATGCTCAGCTGACGCTGGGTCAGGGTCTTCTTCAGCTCGGGTCCAGGTGACATCGGTGTCTCCAAGGGAAAGGCCTGCGAAGGCGGGAGGGAGGTCCTGCGACTGTTGAGCCTGCCGTCAGCACTTCTGGTGCTCACCGACGGGACCAGCCTTGCGCCACAGGGCTGCTGGTGGGCCCCGGCGAGAGCCGGCAAGAGCGGGCGAGAGATCCGTCCCTGAGGGCTCTCCGACGCTAGCGCGTGCCGCGGGCCGCTGCGACTTACAGCCGTACGAGTGTCGCCGCCGCGCTTTCAGACAGATGTCGAAGCAGCTCGGGCCTGGATGGTGTCTGCCACGAACGGTGCCAGGGTCAGGCCGAGGTGGAGCACCAGCCGGTGGTCACCGCGGGCGAGCTCGAGCCCGGTGACCTGCTCGATCTTCTGCAGCCGGTAGTACACCGTCTGCCGGTGCACGTGGAGTGCGGCCGCCGTCTCCTGCACGTTTCCGCCGGCCTCCAGGTACGTCACCGCGGTGTGGCGCAGGTCAGGGTCGCCCTGCTCGAGCAGCCGCCGCACGGCGGGGTCGAGGACGGCGCTCGACAACGCCTTCTCCGGGCCGCAGGCGAGCAGCCGGTAGATTCCCAGCTCCGGCCAGGCGGCGACGGGTCGCAGCGAGTCCACGACCTCGGCCACCCGGGTGGCCAGCCGCGCCTCGTTCCAGCTGCCGCGTGCCTGGGCGAGGTTCGGCCGGATGCCGCCGATGCCGACGACGAGACCGCTGCGGGAGCCCGGAGGGAGGCGGTCGGAGTACAGGTCGAGCGCCTGTCGCGCGACCTGCCGGGCGGCGTCGAGGCTGGTCGGGTCCGACGGCACGAGGAAGGTGTGGTGGTCCTCGCCGCTCGAGGCCAGCACCGACCTCGGCAACCGCCACAGGTTCATCGGCAGCGGCTGTGGCGCGACGTCCCCCACCTGCCGGAGCACGACCGCGGCGAGCGGGGCGTCGCGCCCGATGATGCCCAGGTCGGCGATGGCCTCCGTCGCCCTGCTGACCGCATCGGGGTCGGCCGACAGGAGGTCCTCGACCGTGTAGGCGAGCTCCTCGCGGGAGCGGGCCTGCCGCGCCATCAGCGCTCCGGCCCGCTCGGCCAGGGCCACCGCCGCAGGGATGCGTGACTCGTCGATGCCGACATGCTCGTCGAGCAGCCACAGGTACCCGTAGGTGACGCCGTTCCAGCGCGCCGGAAGACAGAGCCGGCTCAGCACGCCGAGCTGCGACGAGGCGGGTGTGCGGACCGGCACGGTGCTCGTCGCGATGCCGAACCCCTCGAACCAGTCCTGCACCTCGCGGCTCGAGTGCCGCTGCAGGATCGAGCGCAGGCGGACCTCGTCGCCCTGCGCCTCGTGGGAGCAGAACGCCACGAGGTTGAAGTCCCGGTCCTCCAGGGTCGCCGGCCGCCCGAGCAACCGGGCCACGTCGTCGACGATGTCCTGGAACTCCGGTCGCATAGCGTCCTCCAACGGTCCGGCAGGGGCTCGCGGGCATTCTCGCAGCCGCTTTGAGCAGATGTCCAAAGCCGAGGGACGGCCGTGTGGCACCTGTCCGCTGCCGCGGGGTCGGGGCGCGCGTAGGTTCGCCGCCAACCACCCGCCCGGAGGAGACACCATGCTCAGTACGGCCCTGCTGACGGCCTCGCGCAGTCCTCGGGTCAAGCGCCTCGTCACGAGCGCGCCCGCGACCCGCCGCCTCGTCGAGCGGTTCGTCGTCGGCGAGGACCTCCGTGACGCCCTCGCGGCCACGCGACGCCTCGTCGACGAGGGCCTGACGGTGACGCTCGACCATCTCGGGGAGGACACCGTGGACGTCGGGCACGCCACCGGCATCCGGCGGACCTACGTCGAGGTGCTCGGCCGCCTGGCCGACCTCGGCCTTGCCGGCCGTGCGGAGGTGTCGCTGAAGCTCTCCGCGGTGGGGCAGGCGCTCCCTCGCGACGGCCACCGGGTGGCGCTCGAGAACGCCCACGCCATCTGCGCGGCCGCGCGAGCGGCCGGCACCACCGTGACCCTCGACATGGAGGACCACACGACCGTCGACTCCACCCTGGCGATCCTCGGCGAGCTGCGCCGCGACGTCCCGGAGACGGGCGCCGTGCTGCAGTCGTGCCTCTACCGGACCGAGGCCGACTGCCGCGACCTCGCCCACGCGGGCTCCCGGGTGCGGTTGGTCAAGGGCGCCTACGCAGAGCCCGAGTCCGTGGCGTACCCCGCCAAGGCCGACGTCGACCTCGCGTACGCCCGCTGCCTCGAGATCCTCATGGCCGGCGACGGCTACCCGATGGTGGCCAGCCACGACCCGCGCATGGTCGAGCTGGCCGGCGCGCTCGCCGAGCGGCACGGCCGCGCCCCCGACAGCTTCGAGTACCAGATGCTCCACGGGATCCGCAGCGGCGAGCAGCGCCGTCTGGCGACGGCCGGCCATCGGGTCCGCGTCTACGTGCCCTACGGCGGCGACTGGTACGGCTACTTCATGCGCCGCCTCGCCGAGCGTCCGGCGAACGTCGGCTTCCTCCTGCGCTCCCTCGTCTCGCGCTGACCCGCGCCCCGACCTCCCGACCACCCGACCCCGACCACCCGACCCCGACCACCCGAAAGGACTCCCATGGATGGCGTCACCCAGGTGCCCGTTCCCGCCAACGAGCCGATCCGCGACTACGAGCCCGGCAGCGACGCCCGCGCCCGGCTCGAGCTGGCCCTCAAGGACCAGGCCGGACGACACGTCGAGCTGACCGCCACGATCGGCGGCGAGCAGCGCCACGGGGGCGGCGCGGAGCGCGCGGTCGTGCAGCCGCACGCCCACGGCCAGCGTCTCGGCACCCTGCGCAACGCGACACAGGACGACGCTCGGGCGGCCACCGCCGCCGCTCGCGACGCGGCACCGGGATGGCGCGCCCTCGGCTTCGACGACCGGGCCGCCATCCTGCTCAAGGCCGCGGAGCTGCTCTCGGGACCGTGGCGCGACACGCTCAACGCCGCGACGATGCTGGGGCAGAGCAAGACCGCCCACCAGGCCGAGATCGACTCGGCGTGCGAGCTCATCGACTTCTGGCGGTTCAACGTCGCCTTCGCCCGGCAGATCCTGGCTGAGCAGCCGGCAGCCAACGCGCCCGGGGTGTGGAACCGGCTCGACCACCGCCCGCTCGAGGGTTTCGTCTACGCCGTCACGCCGTTCAACTTCACCGCGATCGCGGGCAACCTGCCGACCGCTCCGGCCCTCATGGGCAACACCGTGGTCTGGAAGCCCGCCCCGACGCAGCAGCTCGCCGCGCACTACACGATGCGGCTCCTGGAGGAGGCGGGCCTGCCGCCGGGCGTCATCAACATGCTCCCGGGTGACGGCATCGCCGTCTCCGGGGTGACGCTGGCCGACCCGGCCCTCGCCGGCATCCACTTCACCGGGTCCACCCCGACCTTCCAGGGCCTGTGGCGGAGCGTGGGTGAGAACATCGCCCGCTACGACACGTACCCGCGCCTCGTCGGCGAGACCGGAGGCAAGGACTTCGTGCTGGCACACCCGTCGGCGGACCCGGCGGTGGTGCGAACCGCACTGCTGCGTGGCGCCTTCGAGTACCAGGGGCAGAAGTGCTCCGCGGCCTCGCGGGCCTACGTGGCCAGGAGTGTCTGGGAACTGGTGCGCGACGAGCTCGTGGCGCAGACCGAGGCCCTGGCAGTGGGCGACGTCACCGACCTCCGCAACTTCATGGGTGCCGTGATCGACGAGCGCGCCTTCGCCAAGCACCGCGCGGCGATCGACCGCGCGCACGCCGACCCGACGATCACCGTGGTCGCCGGTGGCACCTACGACGACTCCGTCGGCTACTTCGTGCGGCCCACGATCCTCGAGTGCACCGACCCGGACGACGAGATCTTCAGCACGGAGTACTTCGGTCCGATCCTGGCGGTGTACGTCTACGACGACTCCGACTTCGAGCGGGTCGTCGACCGGATGGAGTCGGCGTCCCAGTACGGACTGACCGGAGCCGTCATCGCCCAGGACCGCACGGCAGTCGCCTACGCCACCAAGGCACTTCGGTTCGCGGCCGGCAACTTCTACGTCAACGACAAGCCCACCGGGGCCGTCGTCGGCCAGCAGCCGTTCGGCGGGGCCCGCGGCTCCGGCACCAACGACAAGGCCGGCGCGGCGCAGAACCTCATGCGCTGGACGTCCACCCGCGTCATCAAGGAGACGTTCGTCCCGGCGACGGACCACCGCTACCCCCACATGAGGTGACCTCGATGGACGGGTGCCACGCGGGCCGGCCCTACCTCGTCATCGGCGACACCCACGTGGCACGTCGGGTGTGCGCGTCACTGAGCCAGCGTGGGTTCGAGGTGCTGCACCTCGTCGCCCCCGGCGACGAGGACCTCCGCGGCGCCATGTCGTGGCGGCCCGCGGGCGTGGCCGTGCTCCTGCACGACGACGTCGCGGCCCTTCGGTACGCGTTGGCGACCGCCCACATCGAGCCGGCGGCCGAGCTCGTCGTCACGATCTTCGACCAGACCGTGGCCGAGCAGCTGGTGCGGCTCCTGCCGCACTGCCACGTGACGTCGCCGGCCCGCCTGGCGGCTTCCTCGCTCGTGGCTCCCTGTCTCGCGCCGGACGCGCTCGCGATCCGCCGCTCGGCCGAGGGGGCGACGGCAGTCCGACGGACCGGCGAGGCCCTCACCGAGACGCCGTGGGCACTGGGTCGACGGGCCCGTTGGCACGCTCGGGCGGGCCGCGTGGCTGGGCAGCTTCGCCCGCACGACACGGGCAGCCGCATCCTGTTCGCCGGGTCCGCCGGCCTGCTCGCCGTCCTGCTCGGCGACTGGGCCTGGCTGACGCTCGTGGCCGGACACGCGTCCGCGGAGGCGTTCCACGAGGCCGCGCGGGTCGTGGCCACCGTGGGTCCTGCGTCGGCGGAGGGCGAGCCGGCGCGCTACCTGCTCGTGTCGGCCCTCGCCATGCTCGTGACCGTCGTCCTCACGGCGACCTTCACCGCGGGCCTCGTCGACCGGCTCCTCGGACCGCGCCTCGTGGGCCTGGTCGGCGCCCGTGCGCTGCCGCGGTCCGGCCACGTGGTCGTCGTCGGCCTGGGGCAGGTTGGCCTCCGGCTGTGCCAGGAGCTGCAACGCCTCGGTGTGGCCGTGGTCGGCGTCGAACGGGACCCGCAGGCCCCCAACCTGCGGCTCGCCCGCACCCTCGGGGTGCCCGTCGTGATGGCGCACGGCGGTGACCGGGCGGTGCTCGAACGGCTGCGGCTGCATCGGGCTGCGGCGTTGGCGGCCGTTGGCTCCGACGACCTCGACAACATCGCCGTCGCCGTGGCAGCGCACGCGGTGGCCCCCGGCACGCGCGTCGTGCTCCGTGCCGGGGAGCACGAGGCGATCGCGGAGACCCGGTCGCTGCTACCGCTCGGCACGACCCGCGACGTCACGGGGCTGAGCGCGACGTACCTGGTGGCGCGACTGCTCGGCGTCAGGGTCTGCGCGGTCGTCGGCGGGCCGGACGAGGAGTACCTCGCCGTGCCGGGCGAGGGCTTCGTCCGCTGGCCGGCCTCGCCGCGTGAGCGGTGCTGGCACGTGGACCGGCTCGTCAGGACAGCCTGAGGGGCACCGGCTCCCCGCGTCGATTGCACACCGCCCGGATGCCGGGTTGGATCGATGGGTATGCGGGTTCGAGACGTCCGCCGGCCCCACCGGGCCGCCATCGCGTGCCTCCTGACCTTCTCGGTGGGCGCTGCCGCGGGCTGCAGCGCCGGTCGCGCGGCGAGCGAGCGCCCGAGCCTGAGCCGGCCGTCGACCGGCCCGGGCGGGACGGCGGTGCGCGTGCTGCAGATGAACCTGTGCAACAGCGGGCGCGCTGCCTGCTATGCCGGCGGGCGTGCCGTCGGCCGGGCGGTGGCACTGGTGCACCAGCATCGGCCGGACATGCTCAGCCTCAACGAGGTCTGCCGCGATGACGTGAGGGTCCTCGAGCAGGCGCTGTCGGCCGCCTTCCCCGCCGCCGAGGTCGCCGTGGCCTTCGCCGCCGCGAAGGACCGCCCCAGCCGGGCCCCGGTCCGGTGCCAGAACGGCCAGGAGTTCGGCGACGCGGTCATCGTCGTCGTCTCGTCAGCCGCAGCCGGCCTCCGCCGCCACAGCGGGGTGTACCCCATGCAGGACCTCGACGACCCGGAGGAACGCGTCTGGGTGTGCATCGACGTGGCCACCCGGTTCTCCGCGTGCACCACGCACACGGCGAGCACCAGCACCGCCGTCGCGCTCGACCAGTGCCGGTACCTGCTGACCTCGGTGGTGCCGAGCATCACCCGCGGCGACGGCGTCGGCCCGGTCGTCCTCGGTGCGGATCTCAACCTCGCGGCACGCGGTTCGCCCAGCCCACAGTCGTGCCTCCCCAGCGGCTACCAGCGCGTCGACGACGGCGTGGTGCAGAACGTCGTGGTCAGCCCTGGTGCCGGTGTGCGATCGCACGTGGTGGTCGACATGCAGGGCACCACGGACCACCCCGCCCTCCTCGTCGACGTCGTGCTGCCCCGCCCCTGAGCGCAGCGGGGTCCGCCCTGGCTCGCGACTGCCCCACACCGCGGGTGTCCGGGCGCTTCCCCGCATGCTGGGTCGTCACGACGTGACGCCCGAGCTGACGTTCTCGAGCACGACCGCGAGGCCCTGCCCGACGCCGATGCAGATGCACGCCACGCCCCACCGTCCACCGGTGCGCTGGAGGTCCCGGGCCAGGGTGCCGAGGATGCGACCGCCCGACGCCCCGAGCGGGTGGCCGATGGCGATGGCGCCGCCGTGCCGGTTGACGAGCTCCGGGTCGACCGGCCAGGCGTCGAGGCACGCGAGCGACTGCGCGGCAAAGGCCTCGTTGAGCTCGACGGCGGAGACGTCGTCCCACCCGATGCCGGCGCGCGCGAGGGCCGCCTCGGCCGCCTCGACGGGCGCGTAGCCGAAGTACTGGGGCTCGAGGGCGCTCGCACCGCGCCCGGCGACGCGGGCCAGCGGGTCGAGGCCGATCTCGTCGCGGGCGCCCTCGCTACCGAGCAGCACCGCCGACGCGCCGTCGTTGAGCGGCGACGCGTTGCCGGCGGTGACCGTGCCACCCTCCGTGCGGAACGACGGGCGCAGCCCGGCGAGGCGTTCCTGGGTGGTGTCGGGGCGGATCGACTCGTCCCGGGTGAGCTCGACGCCGGGCACGGGCACGACGAGGTCGTCGTACCACCCGTCGGCCCACGCCCGGTCGGCCAGGCGGTGCGACCGGGCGGCGAAGGCGTCCTGCCGCTCGCGCGTGATGCCGTACTTCTCCCGCAGCTGCTCGGTGGCCTCGCCGAGGGACACCGTCCATTCCGACGGCATGGCGGGGTTGACCAGCCGCCAACCCAGAGTGGTCGAGGAAAGGGCCAGATCGACTGCGGGATAGGGCTTCTCGGTCTTGGGCAGTACCCACGGGGCGCGGCTCATCGACTCCACCCCGCCGCTGATCACGATGTCGGCGTCTCCGGTCTCGATCGAGCGGGAGGCGAGCATCGCGGCGTCGAGGCTCGACCCGCACAGCCGGTTGACGGTCGAGCCCGGGACGCTCGTCGGCAGCCCGGCCAGGAGCGTGGCCATGCGCGCGACGTTGCGGTTCTCCTCACCGGCGCCGTTGGCGTTGCCGAGGACGACCTCGTCGACCTGCTCGCCGAAGCCGCCGTCGGCGAGGCCCGGTGCCCGTCTGACGAGCTGCTCGACGACGTGGGCGGCGAGGTCGTCGGGCCGGGTTCCGGCCAGCAGCCCACCCAGGCGGCCGAACGGGGTGCGGACGGCGTCGTAGACGAATGCGGCGGTGGTCATCACCGGTCTCCTGCTCCTGGATCTCCTGGACCGCGATCGCGGCGGTGTCCATGGTGGGGTCGATGGTGGGGTCGATGGTGGTGTCGTTGGTGCTGCCCGTCGAGCCTCTCACCCATGGCCACCTCCCCGTTGCGCCCCCGGACGGTAGTGGTGCCTCCGTCGACCTCACCAGTTCGCGGGAGCGTCACTCGCCGGGAACGACTGCACACCCCACTCGTCGACGATGTCCCACGTGCCCGGGTCGGGGCCGATGCCGACCCCGGCCCTCGTCGGCTCCGCCGCCCGCGGCCACCGGCAGGAACGCGCCACCGCGACGGACGGCACGGGCAGGCGGCGGGCGTCCCTGTCGAGAGCAAGCCGGCCGATGATGAAGGACGGTGCCGACTCGGGACCTTGGTGGCGGGCTGGCGTCATGGTGGCTCCTTTGACGAAGGGCGGAGGCGCAGGTCCCCGAGAGGACGGCCTCGGTCATCTCAGGCTCGCCCGCCGTCGCGTCAGCCGGTAGGGCCACACCCGGACACGTTCTGGCCTCGTCGTTGCCCGCAGCGGGAAACCGGTGGGGCCGCGGCGGCCTCGGCCGAGCCGGCTCCTTTGCCGACCGTCGGCAAGGTAGGAACCCCAGGCCTGCCGCCACCCGGCCTGTGCGCCGCCCTCCGGCAGCCATACGTTCGAGGCAGGCCAGTACAGAACTCCCCGCCGCACCAAGGAGGCGAACATGCCCCTCGCCAGGGATGAGACAGGAGCTCCGGAGGACCCTCGCGACCGTCCGAGGGTGCTGTCGACGCCGCCCCGCGACGGTGTGGAGCCGGTCACCGGTCTTGTTCGCATCGGGACCGGGGACCAGCGGGCCCGGCGGCGGTCCGGCCTGGCACCTGTGGTCAGTGTGGTGGACCCAGGGCCCGCAAGCGCCCGGCGCGTCCGAACCTGCCGTGGCCGATGCGGTTTCGGCGGCCTGACCGAGTGGCATCACCACCGGCTCCTCACCGTACTCAGTGACCCCGACGTGCTTCTGGACCTCTTCGAGCTCGCCGTGACCTGGGCCGAGCTCGACTACTCGAGCAGGACGGTCATCCCTCCGCATCAGTGGATGAGCTTCCACGACAGTCACCAGTGGTCCGACCCGCGGCGTGCCGAGCGCATCTTCAGCATCGCGACCGACGTTGCGATGACGGCGACGCGTGCGGCCGGCGGTTGACCCTCCCTCATGACGAACCACCTACGGGTCGAACCCCTGGGCGGCCACGACTACCTGGTCCACGTCCGCGAGGGCGAGGAACTGGTCGAGATCCTGATCCAGGCAAGCCCCGACGTCGTCGAGCAGCTACAGCCAGAGCCGGACGGGGCCGCCGAGGCCCGCATCGTGGAGGCCACCGCAGCCTTTCTCATCGAGCGCCAGCTTGCCGTCGACCTGCCGCAGGCGCTGGACCTCGACGACGTCGCCGCCGCGTATGAGAACTTCCTCGACGAGCTCGGACGGCGTCTGGCCCCGTGAGCCTGCCTCCGGGCACTGGGGCGCCGCGCGATCGGACCGGTGGCCGCCGTGCCGGATCCGCATCGCCTGGGGAACCGTCAACGGGCCAGGCCGAGAAAGACCGCGATGATCGTGCCGTAGGCGACGTGTGCGCACAGGCTGACGAGGGGGGTTCGCACGCCGTAGTTGCGGGCCATGAAACCAGGTGGCTCCAGCAGCGAGACCGTGCCCGCGTCGGAAGACGTCGTTCCCATGCGGGGATGCACCAGCGGCAGAAGGACGTTGACGAGAACCGTGCCGGCGAACAGCCCATGCCCGAGCCCGAACGCAGCGCCGAGCCACCAGTCGGACCGGCCGAGGGCGAGGAAGAGCACGTAGTAGCCCAGGGCGAACAGCTGTCCCATGACGAAGTGGGCCAGGTACCCGAGCGCCTTGGCTCGTGTCCTGTCCACCGTGATCGCGGTACCGAGCAGGAACGGCAGGTCCATCCGGGTCAGGTGGAACTCGCTGGCCGTGCGTAGCACGGTGGTCAGCACCAGGGTCCCGGCGAAACCGCCGGCGAGCGCCGCCCAGACGCTCATCGGGGCTTCTCCCCTGCGATCGTCAGAGCTGCGCTGATGAGCGACAGGTGGCTCAGTGCCTGCGGCAGGTTGCCGAGGAAATCTCCGGTGGCGGGGTCGATCTCCTCGGCGTACAGGCCGACGTCGTTGGCCAGCTCCACGAGCTCGTCCATCAACCCGGTCGCCTCGGAGGTGCTCCCGGTGCGCGCCAGGGCCTCGGCAAGCCAGAAGGAGCAGCTGACGAAGGCGCCCTCCCCTCCGACGAGCCCGTCGTCGCCGCTGTAGCGGCGCACGTAGCAGCCATGGCCCAGGTCGCGACGAACGGCGGTCACGGTATCCGCCCAGCGCGCGGACCGCGCGTCCCCGTAGCCCGACAGGAGACCCAGCAGCACACTCGCGTCGAGCTCGTCGCCGCCGGCCCATCGGACGTAGCTCTTCCGCTCCCTCGAGTAGCACTCGCCTTCGATGAAGTCCGCGACGGCGACGGCCTGTTCGTCCCACTGGGCCCGGTGACGCGATGGGATCAGACCGTGCTCGGCCAGGCGTGCGGCCCGGTCCAGCGCAACCCAGCACATCAT
>NZ_JBNDHY010000087.1:0-19368 GCF_056755315.1 Monashia sp. HAY1-2A | reverse complement strand
CCCCCCCCAGATTACTACGCGTCTCGTGGGCTCGGAGATGTGTATAAGAGACAGGGTGTGTTGCGGGTGACACGGGGGCGGCGGTGCGTGTCCGGGCGGGCGGTGCGGGCCGACGGGGACGGTGGGGCCGTGGATCGAGGAGCCGGGGGCGGCTTCGCCCGTACGCTGGGGCTCGTGAGCACGGGCAGGGGAGGGTCGCCGGTCATCGACCTGCACACCCACTCGACGGTCAGCGACGGCACCGACACCCCGTCGGAGCTCGTCGCGGCGGCGGCCGTCGCCGGCGTCGACGTGCTCGCCCTCACCGACCACGACACCGTCGGCGGCTGGGCCGAGGCCGCCGAGGCCGCCGCCGAGCACGGCATCGCGCTCGTGCGCGGCATCGAGGTGTCGTGCACGTGGCGGTACGCGTCGATCCACCTCCTGGGCTACCTCACCGACCCCTCGGACGCCGACCTGACGCGCGCGCTGGCGCGGGCCCGTGACAGCCGGGCGACGCGGCTCGAGCGGATGGTGGCCAGGATGGCCGACGACGGCATCCCCCTCACCTACGAGCAGGTGCTGACGCAGGTCGCGCCGGGAGCGACCCCGGGACGGCCCCACATCGCCGACGCGCTGATCGCGAACGGGGTCATCGCCCACCGCGACGAGGCGTTCCGCGAGTGGCTCACCGACGACTCGCCGTACTACGTCGGTCACTGGTCCCCGGACCCCGTCCAGGCCGTCGAGCTGGTCCGGGCAGCGGGCGGCGTGCCGGTGGTCGCCCACCCGTTCACGCGGACCCGCACCGGTGGGCTGACCGACGACCTCATCGAACGCATGGCCGACGCGGGCCTCGTCGGACTCGAGGTCTTCCACCGCGACCACGGGCCCCGGGAGGTCGCGCGGGCCACGGCGCTCGCGGCCCGGCTCGGCCTCGTCGCCACCGGGTCGAGCGACTACCACGGCACCGGCAAGCTGAACCGCCTCGGCGAGAACACGACGGCCCCGGAGGTGCTCGAGGTGATCGAGGCCGCGGCGAACGGCGTGACACCGGTGCTGCGTCCCTGACGGCGCCGCTGCTCGCCCTGGTGGGTCGGGGCGGCGTGTCGTGCCCGGGTGTCCGGCGGCGTGTCGTGCCCGGGTGTCCGGCGGCGTGTGGGGCGGCGGGCTGTCGGGGGTGAACCGTAGGGTGACGGCGTGAGCATCGGAGCGACGCAGCAGACGAGCTTCGCGGGCATGCCGACACCGCTCTACACCGGCTCGCCCTCGCGGCTCCTCGCGTGGCTGGACTGCCCGCGCCGGTACCGCATGCAGTACCTCGACCGGCCCCGGCCCGCAGCACGTCCGCAGCGCGCGCACACCTCGGTGGGCATCGCGACGCACAACGTCCTTCGCGACTTCTGGGACCTGCCGCCCTCCGAGCGAACCCCGGCCGGGGTCGCCGAGCTCGTGCGCACGTCCTGGATCGACGTCGGGTTCCGCGACCCCGAGCAGTCGATGGCTTGGCGCCTGCGGGTGCGCGACGCCGTCACCGAGTACCTGCGCCGCAGCGACCGCGACCGGCAGCCCGTGGGCCTCGAGCGCAGCGTCTCCCTCAAGACCGGCGAGATCGCCGTGACGGGCCGCATCGACCGTCTCGACGACCGCGACGGCGAGCTCGTCGTCGTCGACTACAAGACCGGCCGGCAGGTCCCCACCGACGACGACGCCCGCACCTCGCTGCCGCTCGCGCTCTACGCCGTCGCCGCGGCCCGGATGTTCCGCCGGCCGTGCCTGCGCGTCGAGCTGCACCACGTCCCCACCGGAACCGTCGCGAGCCACGTGCACACCGATGACTCGCTGGCCCGCAAGGTCGCCGAGGCGGAGTCCATCGCCACCGACCTGCGCCGCGCCGACGCCGACTTCGCCGAGGTCGGCGTCGAGTCCACGCGCTTCGCCCCACGGCCCTCGCCACTGTGCTCGTGGTGCGACTTCCGCGCACACTGCCCGGAGGGGCAGCAACAGGGCCCCGAGAAGTCCGACTGGGCCGGGCTCGAGCGCGACGACGACCCGGAAGGGCTCCCATGACCGACCTGCGCGACGCGTTCCTCGCGGCGGCCGACCACGTCCTCGCCCTCGTGTCCCGCGACGACGTCGCCGAGGCCTGGAACCGCCCGAGCGCCCTGCCCGCCTGGGACGTCGGCGGTCTCGTCGCCCACCTCGCCGGACAGCCGTCGACGGTGGTGACGCTCCTGTCGGCCGAGCCGGCGCGCGACCCGATACCGCTCGAGGAGCACTACCGCCGCTCGGCGTGGGTCGGTGCCGACCTCGACGACGAGGTCAACGTCGCGATCCGCGAGGGCAGCGACGAGAAGGCCGCCGCCGGACGCGACGAGGTCCTCGCGGGCGTCCTCGCGGCCCGGGAGGTGCTGCCCGACCTGCTGGCCGCGCAGCCGGCCGACCGCGCGGTGCTCATCCCGTGGCAGGGCTGGTCGCTGCGCCGGGACGACTTCCTGACCGGTCGGATGATGGAGGTCGTCGTGCACGGTGAGGACGTCGCCGCGAGCGTCGGGTTCACCGCCCCGCAGCTGCCCGACGACGTCCTCGACCCCGTGCTGCGCCTGCTGACGCACCTCGCCGCCGAGAGGCACGGCCAGGGCGCCGTCGTCTCGGCCCTCTCGCGCTCCGAGCGCGCCCCGCGGACCATCTCGGCGTTCTGAGCGCCGGCCTGACACACTTGCCGCCATGGCCGCCCGTTCCCGCCAGGACGCCAGCAGCACTCCACTCACCCCATCCGCACCATCGGCCCCACCCGGGGTCCCACCGAGCCGTCCCACGGTGCTCGCCGTCGCCAACCAGAAGGGTGGCGTCGCCAAGACGACGTCTGTCGCCAGCCTCGGGGCCGCCTTCGCCGAGCACGGCAGGCGCGTCCTGCTCGTCGACCTGGACCCGCAGGCCTGTCTGACCTTCTCCCTCGGGGTCGACCCCGACGCCGTCGAGCAGTCCGTGCACGACGTGCTGACCGGCCGGACGCCGCTCGCCGACGTCGTCGTCTCGTGCGAGGAGGGCGTCGACCTCGTGCCGTCGACGATCGACCTCGCCGGTGCAGAGGCAGCCCTCATGCCCCGCCCGGGCCGCGAGTACGTCCTTCGCGGCGCCCTCGAGGACCTCGCAACGGCCTACGACGTCGTGCTGCTCGACTGCTCGCCGAGCCTCGGCGTGCTCACCCTCAACGCGCTCACCGCCTCCGACGGCCTCGTCATCCCGATGCCGTGCGAGATGCTGAGCCACCGGGGCGTCGGGCAGCTGCTCGACACCGTCGCCGACGTGCAGCGCATCCTCAACCGCGACCTGCAGGTCTGGGGCATCCTGCCGACGCTCTTCGACGGCCGCAGCAACCACGCCCGCGAGGTCCTCGCCGACGTGGGGGAGCGCTACGACCTGCCGGTCCTCGACCCCCCGATCCCCAAGACCGTCCGGTTCGCCGAGGCGCCCGCCGTCGGGCGGTCGATCCTGTCCACGGCCCGCACCTCCCGCGGCGCGCAGGCCTACCGGGACGTCGCGGCGTCGCTCCTGCCGCGCCTGTGACCGGACGCCGGGAATGTCTCGTCGACCGGTGACGCTGCACCCGAGAGTGTCGCCCATCTTCCGTGAAGGAGAACCCTGTGATTTCCACGCCCGCACTGGTCGCACCCCACGCCGGAGCCCCCTTCGAGGCCCGGAGCGTCGAGCACCGCGACCTGCGTGACGACGACGTCCTCATCGACATCGCGTTCGCCGGCATCTGTCACAGCGACATCCACCAGGTCCGCGAGGAGTGGGGCAGCGCGATCTTCCCCATGGTCCCCGGCCACGAGATCGCCGGCGTCGTCTCCGCCGTCGGTGACGGCGTCACGACGTACAAGGTCGGAGACCGCGTCGGCGTCGGGTGCATGGTCGACTCGTGCGGCGAGTGCGAGTTCTGCAAGAACGGCGAGGAGCAGTTCTGCACCAAGGGCGCCGTCATGACCTACAACGGCACGGGCTACGACGGCGAGAAGACCAAGGGCGGCTACGCCCGGCAGGTCGTCGTCTCCGAGCGCTTCGCCGTCGCGATCCCCGACGGCCTCGAGCTCGACGTCGCCGCCCCGCTGCTCTGTGCGGGCATCACGGTGTACTCGCCGCTCAAGCGCTGGGGCGCCGGCCCCGGCAAGAAGGTCGCCGTCATCGGCCTCGGCGGTCTCGGCCACATGGCCGTCAAGCTGGCTGCCGCCATGGGCGCCGAGGTCAGCGTGCTGAGCCGTACCGACGCCAAGAAGGAGGACGGCCTCGCCCTCGGCGCCACGAGCTACCACGCCACCTCCGAGGACGGCGTCTTCGCCGGTCTCAGGAGCAGCTTCGACCTCATCGTCAACACGGTGAGCGCCGACCTGCCGATGCAGACCTACATCGGGCTGCTGCGCCCGCTCGGCGTCATCGCCAACGTCGGGCTGCCCACGGGCAACTACGACTTCGCACCCGGTGCCGTCGTCGGCGGCAGCCGCGTCGTCGCGGGGTCGAACATCGGTGGCATCCCCGCCACGGCCGAGATGCTCGCCTTCTGCGCCGAGCACGGCATCGGCGCGACGGTCGAGACGATCTCTGCCGACGAGGTCGACGCCGCCTACGACCGTGTCGTCGCCGGCGACGTCCGCTACCGCTTCGTCATCGACACCGCCACGATCGGCTCGCCTTCCTGAGACGGTCGCCCCCGGTCAGGCGGTCTCCGGCTCCGGGTCCAGCGCGGGCAGGCCGTCGATCGAGGTCGCGTTCTTCTGCGAGCGATAGGTCACCAGCCCCGCCGGTCCCCGCTTGCCGGCCCACGAGGTGAGCAGGTCGCGCTGGGCCGTGTACTCGTAGCGCGGCACGGCGAACCCGCAGGAGTCCGAGACCCGTTCGACGTCCACGACGACCAGTCCGCGCACGCCCGGCAGGTCGACGTCGAACCGGCCGGCCCACGCGTCGAACTCGTCGTCGCCCGGACGCAGGTGCCGGCCCGTGCCGTGCAGGCGCACGATGTTCGGCGGGCCCTCGAAGGCGCAGAACATCAGCGTGATCCGGCCGTTCTCCCGCAGGTGGGCGACCGTCTCCGCGCCGCTTCCGGTGAGGTCGAGGTAGGCGACCGTGTGCTCGTCCACGACGAGGAACGTGCCGTCGACGCCCTTCGGCGAGACGTTGACGTGCCCGTCGGCCGCGAGGGGCGCGGTCGCGACGAAGAACATCCGCTGGGCCTCGATGAACGCGCGCAGCCGTCCGTCGATCGACTCGTGCAGCTTCATGGTGGGCAGCCTAGGTCCAGGCCCTGGGCTGACCTCGGCGCGACCGCAGGTCGGAACGGGGAGGGGCCGCGTCCCACAGGACGCGGCCCCTCCTCCTCGGATCTGGTGCCCTCAGAGCGGGCGGACGTCGCCGGCGGTCACTCGGTGCCGGACGCGGCGGGCGCGCTGCCGGCCTGCTGGCCACCCTGCTCGCCTCGGCCGCCCCGGCCGGCGCCACCGCGGCGACGGCGACGACGCGGCTGCGACGACCCGCCCTCGCCGGCGCTCGTGCCGGCGCCCTCGGCGGCGGCCCCGGCAGGGCCTTCGCCTGCCGCAGCCGCAGTGGCCTCGGCGGCCGACGGGGCCGCACCGGCTGCGGCGGCACCGCCACCGCGGGTGCGACGACGGTTGCGCTGGCGACGCGGCCGGCTCTCGCCGTCCTCGCGCTGCTCGCCCGACGCGTCCCGGCCGGCCGGGCGGTCACCACGCGAGGCGCCGCCCCGGGAGGACGTGCCGTGCGACTGGCCCTTGCCGTGGCGCTTGCCGGTCTCGCCGAGGTCCTCGATCTCCTCGGCGGCCAGGCCCGCACGGGTCTGCTGGGACTTGCGCAGGTAGCCCTTCGCGTCGGTCGGGATGTCGAGGTCGGTGAAGAGGTGGTCCGAGCTGGAGTAGGTCTCCTGCGGGTCGGGGATGCCGAGGTCGAGCGTCTTGTTGATGAGCGCCCAGCGGTGCAGGTCGTCCCAGTCGACGAACGTCACGGCCACACCGGTGTTCCCGGCGCGCGCCGTGCGGCCGATGCGGTGCAGGTAGGTCTTCTCGTCCTCGGGGCACTGGTAGTTGATGACGTGCGTGACGTTGTCGACGTCGATGCCGCGGGCGGCGACGTCCGTGGCGACGAGGATGTCGACCTTGCCGTTGCGGAAGGCCCGCAGCGCCTGCTCGCGGGCGCCCTGGCCGAGGTCGCCGTGGATCGCCGCGGCGGCGAAGCCGCGCTCGACGAGCTCGTCGGCGACCTTGGCGGCGGTCCGCTTGGTGCGGCTGAAGATGATGGTCAGCCCCCGGTCCTTGGCCTGGAGCATCCGCGAGAGCATCTCGACCTTGTCGAGGGCGTGCGCGCGGTAGACGAACTGCTCGACGGCCTTGACGGTGTGGGCGTTCTCCGTGTCGTCACCCATCGCGCGGATGTGCGTGGGCTGCGACATGTACCGGCGGGCCAGGGCCACGATGGCACCGGGCATCGTCGCCGAGAAGAGCATCGTCTGGCGCGAGGCGGGCGTGAGCGACATGAGCGTCTCGACGTCGGGCAGGAAGCCGAGGTCGAGCATCTCGTCGGCCTCGTCGAGGACGACGGTGCGCGCCTGCGACAGGTCGAGGTGGCCCTGCTTGGACAGGTCGATGAGCCGGCCCGGCGTGCCGACGACGACCTCGACGCCCTCCTTGAGGGCGTCGACCTGCGGCTCGTACGCGCGGCCGCCGTAGACGGTGAGGACGCGGATGCCGCGGCGCCGGCCGGCGCGCTCGAGGTCACCGGCCACCTGGACGGCCAGCTCACGCGTCGGAGCCACGGCGAGCGCCTGCGGCTTGCCCGGACGCGTCAGCGAGGCGAACGCGTCGTCACCGGGCGCCACGACGCGGTTGAGGATCGGCACGCCGAAACCGAGCGTCTTGCCGGTGCCCGTCTTGGCCTGGCCGATGATGTCGTGGCCCGACAGCGCGACGGGAAGCGTCATCGCCTGGATCGGGAACGGGTGGGTGATGCCCGCGTCGGCGAGGGAGGCGACGATGTCGGGATGGACGTCGAAGTCGGCGAAGGTCAGCTCCGGCGACACCTCGGCGGCGGTCTCGGCGGGGTTCTCCGCCGGTGCGTCGGTGGCAGGGGCAGGAACGGCGGCATCGGTGGTGACCTCGGTCTCGGCCGGGGTCTCGTGGGTCTGGGTCATGTGTGTCTCTCGATCGGCACGAGCACCCCGCGGACGCGGGAGCTCAGTGGCGGGACGGGCCGATCGGGAAGTGTCTTGACGGGCGAACCCCCGCGTCATCGCGGGATCCGCCGGTGCGCGGGAGAGTGTCCGCGAGCACCATCTGGGCGATCCATCGGGCCGACCGGGCACCGAGTTGTCCCACCCACTCTACCGGCAGGACGCGCGAGCGCCCGAATCTGCGCCGCTAGGTTGGGTCCATGACTGATGCGGCCCCCACGACGCCCACCGACGACCCCGGCTACGTCGCGGCTGTCACCGACCTGCTGGGCGTCCTCGCCTACGGTGAGCTGCGGGCCTTCAGCCAGCTGGCCCGCGACGCCGAGCTGGCCCCGACGCTGCGCCACACCTCGGCCCTCGCGCAGCTGGCTGCACACGAGCTGCGCAACTACCAGCTGCTGACCGAGCGGCTCACCGAGCTGCGGGTCACCCCCGAGGAGGCGATGGGGCCGTTCGTCGTCGCCGTCGACGGCTTCCACGAGCGGACCCGGCCCTCGGACTGGCTCGAGGGTGTCGTCAAGGCCTACGTCGGCGACGGCATCGCCCAGGACTTCTACCGCGAGATCGCCCAGTACGTCGACCCCGAGACCCAGTCCCTGGTCCTCGGTGTGCTCGAGGACACCGGCCAGGCCGAGTTCGCGGTGACCGTCGTGCGCGAGGCCATCGCGGCCGACCCGCGGGTCGGCGGACGCCTGGCCCTCTGGGGCCGGCGGCTCGTGGGTGAGGCGATCACCCAGGCCCAGCGCGTGGGCGTCGAGCGGGACGCTCTCGCCGGCATCCTCGTCGGGGCGCCGGGGCGTCCGGGGGCCGATCTCGCCGAGCTGGGCCGGATGTTCGCCCGGCTCACCGACGAGCACACGCGTCGGATGGGGCGCCTCGGGCTCTCGGCCTGAGCGCCCCGATCCGAGGCGACACGACGAAGGGCCCGACCGGTGACCGGTCGGGCCCTTCGTGTCGAGGTGAGGCGGGTCAGACGGCCCGCTTGCTGATCCGCCCGTAGACGGTGATGCCGATCGCCGCCAGGACGGCACCGACGATCCAGAACCACCAGCGCACACCGCCGTTGTCGTTGGAGTAGCCGAAGACGGCGCCGAGGATGAACGTCGCCAGCAGCGACGCCACGATGCCGATGATGATCGTCATGACGATCGAGATGTCCTGCTTGCCCGGGAGGATGAGTCGGCCCAGGGCTCCGATGATGAGTCCGGCGACGATCGCGCCGATGATTGCGCCAACCATGTCTCAGCCTTTCTGGCCACCGACGGTGACCGGCTTCCGTCCCGTGCTCGTGCGCGGGTACCAGTTGCAACACCGCCGCCCTCCCACCGCATGTGTCGCATGTGGTCGGTGTGACGGTGCCTTCGTGCACCTGACTCGTACCCGCTCCGAGCCGTAACGATCACGTCCGGGCCGATCCGGGCGAGGATCGGGCTCGCGCAAGGTGGGGCACACCCGGTCCGATGGCGCTGCCCACGGGGCGCCGGAGGTGTCGGTTCGGCGCGCCGGTCAGTGTGGCTGGCGGTCGCCGGTGACCATGCCGTAGCCGACGATGAGCGCGGCGGCGACGAGGGCGCCGATGAGGAACGAGGTCCAGTCGACGCCGCTCGTCTGCGACCCGGAGGCGGCCCGGTAGATCCACGCGCCGACGAGCGACCCGAAGGCGCCGAGGACGACGGTGGTCACGACGCTCGTGCCGTGCCGGCCGGGGACCGCGGCCCGGGCGAGCGGACCGACGAGGGCTCCCGCGACGAACGCCGCGACGAGGGTTGCGGTCATGGGGCTCCTCCTGGCGCCGGGAGGCGGTGGACGCCTCCGGTCGTACGTACCCGTTCGCGGCCGGCCGACGCCGCGCAGAAGGGTGCGTGGTCGGCCGGCCGTGGACGGGGTTCGGTCAGGAGGCGCCGAAGCCGACGCCGGTGCGGCGCTCGGCGCCGGTCGTGACGTAGCCGAGCGACGCGACGGGAACGACGATGCGGCCGCCCTTGTCGTCGGTCAGCTCGAGGACGTCGCCCTCGCGGGCGGCCTTGACGACGGCCACGAGCTCGTCGGAGCTCAGCGTCGTCTCGAAGGTGATCTCGCGTGCCACGTTCTGCACGCCGATGCGGACCTCCACGTCAAACCTGCTTTCTCGGTTCGTCCTTCGGTGGTGGCGTGGGTGGGTCGCACGCCCTGTGGCCACCTTAACCAGCGCTGCTGCCGACCGACTCCCGGGACGGGCCGGACGCGTCGTCCGAACCCGCACCGGACCGGGGGAAGGCGCCGAAGCCGCGGCGGATGAGCGACCCGGTGATGCGCACGGCGGTCTCCTTGGACAGGCTCGCCTCGTGCGTCAGCCAGTGGCGCGCGGACGTCTGCGCGAGGCCGACGAAGGCGACGCCGACGAGGACGGCCTCCTCGCGCGTCATCGACGTCTCGGTGCTGATGATCTCGGCCATCGCCTCGGCGCACGTGAGGTCGATCTGGTCCAGGCGCTTGCGCACCTCGGGCTCGTTGGCGAGGTCGGACTCGAAGATGAGACGGAAGGCGGCGCCCTCCTTGCCGACGAAGTCGAAGTAGGCGCGCGTCATGGTGTTGATGCGGGCCTTGTTGTCGGACAGGGCGAGCGCGTCGCGGACGAGCTGCTCGAGCTCGCCGGCGTGCTGGTCGATGAGTGCGAGGTAGAGCTCGAGCTTGCCCGGGAAGTGCTGGTACAGAACGGGTTTGGACACCCCGGCCCGCGCGGCGATGTCGTCCATCGCGGCCGCGTGGTAGCCGTTCTCGACGAAGACGGCGAGCGCCGCCTCGAGCAGCTGGGCGCGCCGCTCGGAGCGGGGGAGCCGCTGCCCGCGGCCCGGCATGGTGGTCTCGTCTGTCATGCGTCCCTCGAGGCACTTCCTGTGTGGTGCTCGTCGTCCGCCGAGGCGGACGACCATGTCGTTCCTCACCATACCGAGCAGTACGGTGAGGGCATGTCGACGGATCCGCTGGTCAAGACGGGTCGCCCGCTGTCGAAGGACGAGACGACGCGGTACGCCCGCCACGTCCTGCTGCCCGACGTCCGGCTCGAGGGGCAGGAGCGGCTGGCGGCCGCCCGCGTCCTCGTCGTCGGGGCCGGTGGGCTCGGGTCGCCCGCGCTGCTCTACCTCGCCGCTGCCGGCGTGGGCACGATCGGGATCGTCGACGCCGACGTCGTCGACCTGACCAACCTGCACCGGCAGGTGATCCACTCCGACGCCGACATCGGCCGGCCCAAGACGGAGTCGGCCGAGGCGGCCGTCCGCCGCGTCAACCCGCACGTCACTGTGGAGCGGCACGACGTCGCGCTCGACTCGTCCAACGCGCTCGACATCATCGGCGGCTACGACCTCGTCGTCGACGGCACCGACAACTTCCCGACGCGCTACCTCGTCAACGACGCGTGCGTCATGCTCGGCAAGCCGCACGTGTGGGGCTCGATCCTGCGTTTCGACGGCCAGGTGTCGGTGTGGTGGGCCGGGCACGGGCCGTGCTACCGCTGCGTCTTCCCCGACCCGCCGCCGCCCGGGTCGGTGCCGAGCTGCGCCGAGGGCGGCGTCCTCGGCGTCCTGTGCGCCGCGGTCGGCTCGGTGCAGTCCACCGAGGCGATCAAGCTCCTCCTCGGCATCGGCGAGCCGCTGACCGGCCGGATGCTGGTCCACGACGCCCTGCGCCAGACGTGGGACACCCTGACGGTGCGCCGTGACCCCGAGTGCCCCGTGTGCGGTGACGAGCCGACCGTCACCGAGCTCATCGACTACGTGCAGTTCTGTGGCGTGCCCGGCGCCGCCCACGACGACGAGGACGCCCTGCCCACCGTGACCGTCCGCGAGATGGCCGACGAGCTGCGCGGCGAGGCGCCACCGCTGCTCGTCGACGTCCGCGGCGAGGAGGAGCGGGCCATCGCCTCGATCCCGGGCGCGGTCCCGATCCACCTGGACCTGTTCCGCTCGGGCGAGGCGTTCGGGCAGCTGCCCCGGGACCGGCGCGTGCTCATCCACTGCAAGGTCGGTGGCCGGTCGGCGGAGGCCACCCGTCTGGCCCTCCGGGCCGGCTTCACCGACGTCGCGAACGTGGCGGGCGGCGTCGTCGCCTACGTGCGCGAGATCGACCCCGCGCAGCCCGAGTACTGAACGTCCGGCCCACGTCCGGCCGACCCCTTCCCGAAAGGACACCGGTGGCACTGGAGGACCACGCCGACCGCGTGCTCTCGCTCGTCGCGTCGATCCCGTCCGGGCGCGTGCTCGCCTACGGTGACGTCGCCAGGCGGCTGGGCGGCATGGGGCCGCGGACCGTCGGCTCGGTCATGAGCCGGTACGGCTCCGACGTCCCGTGGTGGCGGGTCATCCGCTCGGACGGGCGCCCGCCGCAGGGCCTCGAGGGCGAGGCCGTCGAGCACTGGCGCGCCGAGGGCACGCCGATGGTCCGCGGTCTCGTCGACGGCGGCCGCGCGGACATGGAGGCCGCGCGCTGGGACTTCGGCGCGGCTGCGTCGCCGGGCGGCGGCGTCACCCGGTCGCGGGGCGCCCTGCACCACGTCGAGATCTGGGTCGAGGACATCGACGCGGCAGCCCGCGAGTGGGGCTGGCTGCTCGGCCGGCTGGGCTACCACCTCGGCGACGACTGGGGACACGGGCAGGCGTGGGAGCTCGGCTCGCTCTACCTCGTCGTCGAGTCCGGGCCCGACGTCTCGAAGGGCCGCCACGACCGAACCCGTGCGGGGCTGAACCACCTTGCCTTCCATGGTGGATCGCGCGCCGAGGTGGACGCGGTCGTGGGCGAGTGCGCCGACGCCGGGTGGTCGCTGATGTTCGCCGAGCGGCACCCGTACGCCGGCGGACCACAGCACTACGCCGCCTACCTCGAGAGCGGCGAGGGTTTCGAGGTCGAGCTCGTCGCGGACTGACGGGCACCTGGCCCGCGCGGGCGCGGCGGGACCTGCGCCGGATCTCCCGGCCGTCGGTGGAGAGCGCCGAGGCGTCCGTCCTAGGTGCTGCTCGTGCTGCTCGTGGCGCGCGCCGTCCGGCCGTCCGGCGACTCGAGGACGACCTCGACGGTGAGCGGTGCCACCACCGGGACCCACACCGCGTAGCGGCCGGCGCCGCCCGGCCCCTTGACCCTCACGGCGTGCACCTGCCCGTCGGCCGGGAAGAAGGGCAGCCCGACCGGGATGTCGGCCAGGGCGACGTCACCGGTCACCACGGTGACGAGCGGGAACAGCGGCCCGACAGGCGGTCGCCCGACCGGCGGTCGCCCGAGCGGACCCGCCGGCGTCAGGGGCCCCGGCGCTCCCGGCACCACGGGTGGTCGCAGCGGGCCGACCGGGCTCACGGGCCCGACCGGCGGCAGCGGCCGGTCCGGCCGTGGCAGCGGCCCCACCAGTGGGTCGAAGACGGGCCCGACGATGGGACCGAACCGGCGCTTGAGGGCGCGCACGTGCAGCACGATGCCCGCAGACGCCGCGGTCGGCGCGTCCGTCTCGAGCAGGGCGAGGACGCCGGTGGGGCGGGGGACGAGACCCGTGATCGTCACGGTGAACGGTGGGGGAGGCACCCAGCCGGGCACCGTGATGGTGCGCTCGGTCGTGCGGCCGAACGGGTCGACGAGCCGCAGCGTCACGTCGACGGGGTCCGTGGCGACGGGTCGGGTGAACCACACGGCGAGCGGCGAGCGTCCGGCGACCCTGGCCCCGCGCTCGGGGGCTGGGGAGGTCGAGGCCGCTGTGGGTGGCGTCGTCAGGGTGGTCTCGGCGAGCGACTCGAGCGGTGCGGGTACGACGACGTCGGTGGCGCCGGGACCCGTCTTGGCGCCGAAGCGGTGCGACCCGCTCGCGGTGGCGCGCGTCGGGGCGCTCGTCGAGGTGCGGACGACGACACCGCGGTGGTCCGCGCCCCAGACCTCCACGGACGGTGCGTCGAGGTCGGGTGCGCCGGCGGGCGGGACGAGCACCGAGACGACGTCCGAGGCGTCCGACGTCTGGCCGCGAACACCGTCCACGGGCAGCGTGTCGACTGGGCGTGCGACGACTCGGACCAGCCACGGGTCCCAGGCGACAGCGCCGAGGCTGCCCGTCCAGCTCCCCTCGTAGACAGGGGAGCTCGTCACCGGGTCGGTCCCACCCATGGTCGCGCCGACCGACGCGACGGGCGGCCCCATCGACTCGCGGTCCCGCGCGGCCGCCTCGGACCGGGTGGCGAAGACGAGGAACCGGTCGACCGGGATGCGGCTGGCCGAGAACAGGGCGAGCGTCACGGTGCCGTCGTCGTTCGGCGTGGCCCGCGCGAGGGGCGGAGCCGGCCGGCGCAGCCGTGGCGCGATCGCCGCCTGGAGGTGCAGGTGCGCGTCGGCGGTGTCGCTGCCCGGCCACGGTGGCTCGATGCCGGTCAGGGTCTGGGTCGTCACGGTGAACAGGTGGATGTCGGTGGAGCCCTTGGGCAGGCGCACGTCGTGGGACGCGGTCGACGGGTCGACCTCGGCAAGGCGTCGGAAGGCGGCGCGTCGAGCGGTGTCGTCCATCCGGTCGTAGGCGTCCCAGAGGGCCGCGAGGCGCAGACCGGGTGGCGGCGACCCCGAGGACCCGACGGCAACCGGTGGAGGCGTGTAGAGCCCGCCCGCTGCCTTGACGAGCGCGGTCTCCGAGACCTCCCAGACGATCGAGGAGCGCACCGGTGCACCTGCGGGCAACGACCACCGGACGCGGACGTGCGAGCAGCCATGGGCGTCAAGGGTGCTGCCGAGCGGCACGCCCGGTGGCGCGGGCGGGGGCAGCGGCGTCACGGGCACCGGGCTGGCGGCCACGGCGCGCGCGGGGTTGGCGGCACCGGGCACCCACGGCGTCGGCGAGGCTCCGACGTCGAGGTGGCTGCGCAGCCACACCTGCACGCCCCACCGCTGCGTCGGCGTCCAGTCGAGCCAGGGCACCGGCACCTCGAGGGCGTACCGGCGGCCGCCGTCACCCTGCCCCGGACCGGCGAGCACCTCCTCCGTGCCGTCGGAGGACAGGCACACCACCGTGCAGCCCGACGGGACCGGGGTGTCGGTCGGGAAGGAGAGGGCGAAGTCGCGCCGGAAGCAGCCGGCGGGCGTGGCGAGGTCCGGGTACAGGCCCGCGGGCGGGCCCGACGAGGCGCTCGCCATCGGGTAGAGGAGCGCCGCGCCGACCAGCGTGGCCGGGGTGCGCTCGCTCCAGTCGACGGCGGCCTCGAGGCGCACGGCGGACGGGCACGCGGCGGCGCTGCCGGTGAAGGTGCTGTCGAGGGCCAGGGAGATGACGCGGGGCGCCTGGGGCGCGGGCTCGTCACCGGAGTACGGCACGTCGCGCCACGCCGACCACAGGCCGTGGATGTCGACGAGGGCCGTGGCGTAGCCGACGTCGCGGCCGCCGCTGCCGATCGGGATGTCGGCGGCGCCGTCGACGAAGGCGATCCGGTCGTGTCCCGGCTGCCCCTCGGGGCCGTCCGGGCTCAGGGTCAGCGGGCGGACACCGCCGGAGTCGCGTGGTGGCGCGAGGCTCTCACTCGTCAGCGACGACGCGTCCCAGCGGGCGAGCACGCCGGCCGACACGCGTCCGAAGCTGACGGTGGTCGGCAGTGCGTCCCACGACACCCGGACGCTCTCCCGCCAGGGGTCGTCGGGGTGCTGCGGGCCGACGAGACCGGCACGCTCGGCGGTGAGCGCCGTCGGCGGAGCGGTCACCGTGTGCGGCCCGACGACCGGGGCGTAGGCGGCGACGGTGCCCTTGGTACGCCACGGTGATGGAGTGCGCGAGTAGTCGGCCGTCACCATGAAGTCGAGGCGCTCGGCGATGTCGGGCCAGCCGTCGAAGGGCAGCGTCGTGTCGACCGTGTACGTCGTGCCGAAGCCGGTGGCGAGGTTGAGCAGCGGGTCGGTCTGGGCCGGCAGCGTCAGCAGCGACAGCGGCCGGATGACGGCCGACGTGTCGAGGCTCGACGTGCGCGGGCCGTTGCTCGGCCCGGCCACGGCGCGCGTCTCCTCGAGGGTGCGCTGGGTCCACTCCGGGACGCTCGCCCGGTAGAGCGGCTCGAGCTCGGGCAGCAGCTCGACCTGCACCTCCTTGACGAGGCCGTCGGGGTCCGCGGAGACCCACGGTGGCGCGGCGCGTCCGGACTGGGTCATCGGCGACCACCCGAGCGGCGGGGCACCACGGACGAGCCGGTCCACCGCCGCCTCCCGCGGGGCTTTGAGGTCGTTCACGAACCCCTGGTCGGTCGTGTCGTAGTCCGTTGCGGCCCAAGGCTGCTCGGCCGGGAGCCCGACGACCTCCAGGCGCCGCCAGCCGGGGTCGTTGACGACGTCGACGAGGCTGCGGACGCGCACGGCGGTGACCGACGCGTTGTCGACGCGGGCGAAGGTGGCTCCGGAGCAGCGCAGTCGGACCCTCGTCGGACCGCTGCCCGGCGGCACGACGGCGGCCGCGACGACGTCGGCCAGCGTGCCCTGCAGCCGGTGGAGCGTGACGCGGACCGGCCGGCCCGCGTCGAAGGGCGACACCGACAGCTCGACGACCGCCGCCTCGACGTTCCACGCCGTGATGGGCGCCTCGCCCGCGCCGCCGGGCAGCCCGACGGCGTCGACGTCGGTCAGCGGGTCGTCGGGCACCCGCGCCCACACCGTGAAGGGGCCGCGCGGCACGCCGAGGCGAGGGCTGCACGCCCACCACACGTGCAGGTCGCGGGAGCGTCGCTTCGCCTCCTCGAGCTGGCGACCGGAGGGCAGGACCTTCTCGGCGAGGGGCGAGCCCGACCGGTGCACCTGCTCCACGTGCGCCTCCACGACGCGGCCCCAGTCCAGGCGCATCGCCTCGGCCCGGAAGAGCCGGCTGCTCGCGAGGAGTGCCATCAGTCCTCCACCTCCCAGGGGGCCCGGAGCAGGCCCATCCGCACGCACGTCCGTCGGTCCTCGGCGACGCCCGCGAGCGGGTCGGCGGCCACGACGAGGTCGAGGCGCACCTCCTGGCCCCGCGAGCCGGGGGCGAGCAGGGCGATGGCCCGCGTGTCGCCGGGGCACCGCACGATCCGGGTCACGTTCGCCCGGGGGAGGTCCCCACCGCCGACGGGCGCCGTGCTGGGCTGGAGCGAGAGCCAGTCGCCTCGAACTCCCTTCCACCACTTGTGGGTCGGGTCGCTCGCGTCGATCGGGCCGAAGACGACCTGGGGCATGACGCGGGAGCGCCACAGCGGCTCGCTGCACTCGACGACCAGGGCCACCGGCTGCGGGACGACGTCGCCGGACCACAGGACCTCGACCGCGGGGAAGGAGGGCACCTCGGGAACCGACAGTCCCGCTGCCTGGTAGGCGGTGTCGACGTCGTCCCCGCTGGGCCGCAGCGGCAGCCCGGAGAGGGCGGCCCCCGTCGGCACGAGGCGCCCGCGGACGGTCGCGGGCGCGACGTAGGAGACGAGGTCGTCGAGCCCGAGGAACCGCGAGGTCGTGAAGCCGATGCGGTGGATGCGGTTGGCGGTGGTGGTCGCCTCGCCCGAGGCGACGGCGTGGACGTCGACGAGGTAGTCGGTGAGCGGCTCGAAGTCGTAGGGGAGGGTCAGGACATCCTGGAGGACCCGCTCGCCGGACACGTCGATGCAGCGGGTCCCGTCGCCCCCGGCGGACACGACGTCGCGCACCGCGTCCTCCCACGGCGTCAGCACCCGCAGGGCCGCCGCCGGTGCGAGCAGCGCCTCGGGGTCGAGCGTGATGTCGTAGGGCCAGCCCGGGTCGGCCGAGCCCGGGGCCGGCGGGTGGGCACCGGACGCCGACCGCACGACGGCCTGGAGCGAGCGTCCGTGCGCCTGGTAGAGCGCCGCGACCTTCTGCGTCGCGAAGGCGATCCGCACGGGCTCACGGCAGAAGACGCCGACGTCGTCCATGCCCGGGGCGGTCGCGACGAGCCAGGGCGACAGGACCTTCGGGTACGCCGAGGCGGCGTCGGTGCGGAACCGGAACGACTGGGTCACGGCGGGCTGGACCGTGCCGGTGTCGGTCGGCGCCGGCTGCGCGTCCTGCTTCATCCACGCCGCGGTCCACGTGACGGCGACGGTCCACGTCTGGCCCGGCTCGAGGAGGGCGCGGTCGTCGGGGTCCTGGGTCAGGGCCGTCTGGAGGGCGTCCTGGTCGGCCGAGGATGTCGTGGAGTCCCAGTCCTCGCGCCACGCCTCGGAGCCGACGAGGCCCGTGGCCGCGACGACGTAGAAGGGCTCGTCGAGCCTGGCGGCCACCTCAGGGCGCCAGCCGATGACGACGCTCGCCGTCTCGTCCGGGAGCTTCTCGAGGTCGACGAGCACGAACACGAGTCCGGAGCCGGACGCGGCCCGCACGCGGGCGGCGTAGAGCCCGGCCCGCAGCACCGGGTCGACCCACGGCCCCGACGCGTCCAGCCACGTCGCCGGCAGCGGGTGACCCGCGTCGACGAGGTCGCCGCCGTCGACGGGGCGGTCGACCAGCACCGACCGGTCGGCCGCCTCGGCACGCAGCACGAGCCCGCCGCCGACTGCTCGCTCCGGCGCGAGCAGCAGGAACGTGGCTCCGCGCAGGCCACCGTCGGGGGAGAACCGGACTGCGTCGCGCAGGTCCTCAGGAACGAACTTCGTTCTGGCCCATGCCTCCTTGACCTCCTCGCGGTCCTCGTCGGTGCCGAGCGGCGCCGGGTCGAGGGAGTCGCGGCGCGGGCTGCGCAGGACCGCACCTCGACAGGCGAGCCCCTCCGCCCCGGCGTCGGGGCTCCAGGCGGTCGTCGCCCGGACTGCCATGACGTCGGCCAGGGGAGTGCCGGCGTCGATGAGGTCCAGCGTCGCGGCGTCGCCGGTGGTCCACGAGGACGCGGACGCGCTGGCGGTCAGCGCGGACCCGGCCGCCAGCTTCGCCGGCAGGCGCCCGTCGGAGCGTCGCACCCGGCCGCCCCGGCACGGGACGGCGTCGGCGAGCACCACGGCGGGATCGGTGCCGTGGAGGAGGTCGACCTCGGGGTCGCCGGTGCGCCACGGTTCGGTGACCGCCATGAGGGCCTGGACCGGCGCCGAGCGCGTCGTGCCCGGAGGGTCGGGCCACGCGACGCCGTCGAGGCGCCAGCCCGGGACGCTCGGGCCGGCCGGCTTGCCGTCGAAGGTCCACAGCACCGGCGCCGCGGGTGCCGCCGGGTGGCACACGGTGCCCCAGCGCTCGGTGACGCTCGTCGTCAGCTGCTCCCCGTAGGGGATGGCGCGGGAGAACGGTGTGGGCAGCCAGTCGAGCAGGGCCAGCGCGGTCGTCGGCACGGCCGTCCCGGCCGGGGCGCCGGTCCACCAGACGCTGGGCGTCCTGCCGGTCGGCGGCGCCGGGACGAGGGCCCCACCGGTGAGGGTGACCGAGGACACGTCGTAGCGCCACCAGCGGTCACCGATGCGGCTCCACGGATTGGCGGCAGCGCCGTTCTGCCCCAAAGGGTTTCCGCCCATGACGCAGTTCGCGGCGACGCGCGGCGGCGTCGAGAACGTCAGCACGGGAACGGCGTCGATCGGCACCACCGGCATCGGCGGTGGGTCGGTGGCGTCGACGTCGACGCCGTCGCCGATCTTGGCGTCGACCGCCCGCTCGGTGGCGGTGCCCTCGACGAGTGCGGGGGAGCGCGAGACCAGGGCCAGCCCGGCCACGAGCGGCTTGGCCCTGGGATCGTCCTCCGGCTCGGCGCCGATCGTCAGGGACACGCAGCCCTTGACGGAGAAGAAGAACAGGTCGATCTCGCCGCACACCTCGCCGTGCACGTACGGGTCGTCGCGGACGACGCCCCCGATGGTCCGCTTGCCGACCATGACGGTCAGCTCGGCCGAGGCCCCGATGCTGACGACGAAGAGGCGCAGCTCGCCGCGCGCGTAGATCGTGCCGGCGATGAAGAACGGGTCGAAGCCGACGATCGCGTCGAACCCCGCCGCCACCTCGAGGTAGAGGCCGACCGACTTGCTGCCCATGAGGACCGCGCTGATGTGGAACCCCGTCGCGATGGCGAGGCCGCTCGGCGCTGCAGGCAGGCCGTCGACGGGCAGCTGCGCGTGGGAGATCCCGTTGCCGTGGATCATGAGGTAGCCGCTGCCGGTGATGACCTCGAGCACCTCGACGGTGACGCGGTCCTGGTAGTTGCCGAGCTCGACGAGCCACGACTCGACGTCGTT
>NZ_JBNDHY010000086.1:0-19852 GCF_056755315.1 Monashia sp. HAY1-2A | reverse complement strand
CCCCCCCCCCCCCCCCCCCCCCCCCCCCCCCCCCCCCCCCCCCCCCCCCCCCCCCCCCCCCCCCCCCCCCCCCCACAAACAAAAACCCCCCCCCCAGATTACTACGCGTCTCGTGGGCTCGGAGATGTGTATAAGAGACAGCATGGCGCCCGCCCGCGCCGCGACCGGCTGACCCGCCGAGGTGGGCTCAGCGGGCACCCGCCGTGGCGAACCACGGGTGGTGCAGGTCGTGGTAGCTGACGTCGCTCATGAGCGAGGACATCTCGTCCATCATCTGCTGGGCGTCCGGGGGCGGCGTCTGCCGCTCGCCCTCGCGGGCCGCGTCCTCGGTGGTGAACGCCATGGTCTGGGTGAAGAACCCGTCCTTGTCGACGGCGATGGTGCCGCCGATGATCTCCGGACGCATCTGGTGCAGCTGGTCCATCGGCTGCTCCATCGCGTGCCGGAAGCGCTCGGGGTCGCTGAGCCGACCCTGGATGACCTGGACGAACCCGGCGTCGTCGCGCCCGCCGTCGAGCATCATCGTCACGTCGTCGCAGTCGTGGAAGCTGACGTCGCCGTCGAAGCAGGCCGCCGTGTCGCGCCACCACGCGTCCTGCTCGGGGCGGCCCGAGTTGCGCTCGGCGTCCTCGCGCGACGCGAACCGGACCACGCCGACGAACTCACCGTCGTCGGTCAGGCCGTACGTGCCGCCGAGGAAGCCCTCTGCACCAGCCTCGAGCTCGTCGCGCCAGCGGTCCATCTGAGCGTGGATGCGGTCCGCGTCCTGGCACTTGCCCTGGATCACCTGGATGAACACCTCGTCACCTCCCGTTCGGGGGCCGCTTCGTGCGAAGTGGTCCGGTTCCCGACGGTACGCCGGGACGGCCCGGGCGTCACCGGGACGAGTCGGACTCGGCCGGATCGTCCCGTCGCAGAGGCGAGCCCGCGTCAGGTGGTGAGCAGCACCTTGCCGATGTGCCCCGACGCCTCGAGCTCGCGGTGCGCGTCGGCAGCCCTCTCGAGGGGCAGCCGCGTGTGGATGACGGGCCGCACGACGCCCGACTCGAGGAGCGGCCACACGTGCTCGCGGACCGCCGCGACGATGGCCGCCTTCTCCGCTGCGGGCCGGGCACGCAGGCTGGTCGCGATGACGGCCCCGCGCTTGGCGAGCAGGACGCCGAGGTCGAGCTCGCCCGTGCGTCCGCCCTGCAGGCCGATGGTGACGAGGCGCCCGTTCGTCGCGAGGACCTCGACGTTGCGCGCGAGGTACTTCGCGCCCATGTTGTCGAGGATGACGTCGGCGCCGTGGCCACCCGAGCCGGCCCGGACCTCCTCGACGAAGTCCTGCTCCCGGTAGTTGACGAGCACCTCGGCGCCGAGCTCGCGGCACGCGTCGAGCTTGGCCCGGGACCCGGCGGTGACGGCGACGTGGGCGCCGACCGCCTTGGCCAGCTGGATGGCCATGGTGCCGATGCCGGAGCCGCCGCCGTGGACGAGGAGCCACTGGCCCGGCTGGATGTTGGCGGTGAGGAAGACGTTGGACCACACGGTGCAGACGACCTCGGGCAGGCCGGCAGCGTCGGCGAGGTCGACGCCCCGGGGCACCGGCAGCAGCTGGCCCTCGGGGACGACCACCCGCTCGGCGTAGCCACCGCCCTCGAGCAGCGCGCACACCTCGTCGCCGACCGACCAGCCGGTGACGCCCTCGCCGAGCGCCGCGACGCGCCCGCTCACCTCGAGGCCGGGCAGCTCGCTCGCGCCGGCCGGGGGCGGGTAGTGCCCCAGCCGCTGCATGACGTCGGCGCGGTTGACGCCGGCGGCGACGACGTGGACGAGCACCTCGCCGGGACCGGCCACCGGGTCGGGCACGTCGGCGGGGACGAGGGCGTCGGCGTCCCCGAACTCGGGGATCGTGATGGCGCGCATGGGCCGAGCCTAGGCGACGCCCTCCGCGGGCCTCACCGGGCCGGGCTGAGGCGGCGCGCCACGTCGTCGGCGGCCGACCGGGCGCGCCCGACGAGGTCGGCGACGTGCTCGGGAGAGCCCTCCGTGGTGCGGAACGTCACGGCGACGGCGGCGAGCGGCCGGCCACCCCGTCCGAGCACCGGGACGGCGACCGACGAGAGGTCGGGGGTGACCGTGCCCTCCTCGCGGGCGTGCCCGTCGGTGCGGGCCCGGGTCAGGACGCCACGCAGCTCCGCCAGCGAGCGGGGGCCGATGCCGTGACGCTGCACGAACGCCCCGCGGTCGGGGTAGAGGGCGCGCACCTGGCTGGCCGGCAGCGCCGACAGCATCGCCAGGCCCGAGGCCGTCAGGTGGGCCGGCAGGCGCACGCCGACGTCCGTGACGAGCATCGGCTGGCCCGGGGCGCGCTCCTCGAGCAGGTAGATGACGTCGCGCCCGTCGAGGGTCGCGAAGTGGGCGTTACGGCCCGAGCGGTCGACGAGCCGCCGCACCGGACCGCGGGCCACCCGGGCGAGGGGCGCCTGGCGCTGGTACGCCGAGCCGAGCTCGTAGGCGGCCTGGCCGAGGCCGTACCGGCGCTCCTCGGCGTAGTGGGTCACGTAGCCGCGACCGAGCAGCACCTTGAGCAGGTGGTAGACCGAGCTGCGGGGCAGCCCGAGGTCGCGGGCGATCGACGCCGCGGGCACGGGCTCGGCGTGCCGGGAGAGGTGCTCGAGCACGTCGAGGGCGTTGGCGGCGGCCGGGGCGTTCGACACGCGTCCACCACCTCCTCCGAGTCGGGTACGGGCTCGCCCTGGCGCCGGGCGAACGTCTCGCATCCGAGACGATTGTGCTCCTTGCGGGCCGTCCGCACCAGCCGGGAGGCGGTTCCATGGAGCCATGAACGCAGCGCTGCCCGGCACCCACGCGGTCGCCACCCTCTCGCAGTCCTCGACCGCCACCGTCACCGTCGGCACCGGACCGCTCAGCATCGACGAGGTCGTCGCGGTCGCCCGGCACGGGGCGCGCGTCGCCCTGTCCGACGAGGCGGTGGCCGAGATCGCCCGCAGCCGCGCCGTCGTCGAGGCCCTGGCCGACGACACCGTGCCGCACTACGGCGTCTCGACCGGGTTCGGTGCCCTCGCGACGCGGCACATCCCCACCGAGCTGCGCGCCCAGCTGCAGCGCTCGCTCGTCCGCTCGCACGCCGCCGGGACCGGCGAGGAGGTCGAGCGCGAGGTCGTGCGCGCCCTCATGCTGCTGCGCCTGTCGACGCTCGCCACCGGCCGTACGGGTGTCCGGCTCGAGACGGCCCGCGCCTACGCCGCCGTCCTGTCCGCGGGCATCACCCCCGTCGTCCACGAGTACGGCTCGCTCGGCTGCTCCGGCGACCTCGCGCCGCTGGCGCACTGTGCCCTCGCCGTCATGGGCGAGGGCCCGGTCCGCCTCGCCGACGGCACGTCGACCGACGCCGCGACCGCGCTGCGCGACAACGGGATCGAGCCGATCGTCCTGGCCGAGAAGGAGGGCCTCGCCCTCATCAACGGCACCGACGGCATGCTGGGCATGCTCTGCCTCGCCATCGACGACCTGCGTCACCTGCTCCGCGTCGCCGACGTGTCCGCGGCCATGAGCGTCGAGGGCCTCCTCGGCACCGACGACGTCTTCGCCGCGGACCTGCACGCCCTGCGCCCCCATCCGGGCCAGGCCGCGGCGGCCGCGAACATCCGTGCGGTCATGGCGGGTTCGCCGATCCGCGAGTCGCACCGCACCGAGGAGTGCACCCGGGTGCAGGACGCGTACTCGCTGCGCTGCGCCCCCCAGGTGCACGGCGGCGCCCGCGACACCGTCGAGCACGCGGTCCGCGTGGCCTCGGCCGAGCTCGCCTCCGCCGTCGACAACCCGGTCGTGACCCCGGACGGACGCGTGGAGTCCAACGGGAACTTCCACGGCGCCCCGGTCGCGTACGTCCTCGACTTCCTCGCCATCGTCGCCGCCGACGTCGCCTCGATGGCCGAGCGCCGCACGGACCGCTTCCTCGACGCTTCGCGCAACCACGGCTTGCCGCCGTTCCTCGCCGAGGATCCCGGCGTCGACTCCGGCCTGATGATCGCCCAGTACACCCAGGCCGCGATGGTCTCGGAGCTGAAGCGCCTCGCGGTCCCGGCCTCCGTCGACTCGATCCCGAGCTCGGCGATGCAGGAGGACCACGTGTCGATGGGGTGGTCGGCCGCGCGCAAGCTGCGCCGGTCGGTCGACGCCCTCGGCCGCGTCCTCGCGATCGAGCTGCTCACGGCCGCGCGTGGCATCCGGCTGCGCGCACCGCTCGAGCCGTCGCCGGCCTCCGCCGCGGCCATCGCCGCGCTCGACGCCGTGACGAACGCCGCGCCCGGCCCGGACCGCTTCCTCGCTCCCGACATCGAGGGCGCCCACACCGCGGTGCGCGACCGTTCCGTCGTTGCGGCCGTCGAGGCCGTCACCGGCCCGCTCAACTGACCCAACTGCCTGAACCTGCTTGAACGAGAAGGGAACCGACATGGAAGGTGCACGTCCGGTCCGCGCCGCGCGCGGGACGCAGCTGACGGCGCGCTCGTGGGCCACCGAGGCCCCGCTGCGGATGCTCATGAACAACCTCGACCCCGAGGTGGCCGAGCGTCCCGACGACCTCGTGGTCTACGGCGGCACCGGCCGCGCGGCCAGGGACTGGCGGTCCTTCGACGCCATGGTGCGCACGCTGACGACCCTCAAGGACGACGAGACGATGCTCGTGCAGAGCGGTCGCCCCGTCGGCGTCATGCAGACGCACGAGTGGGCCCCCCGCGTCCTCATCGCCAACTCCAACCTCGTCGGCGACTGGGCCACGTGGCCCGAGTTCCGCCGCCTCGAGCACCTGGGCCTGACGATGTACGGCCAGATGACCGCAGGGTCGTGGATCTACATCGGCACCCAGGGCATCGTGCAGGGCACGTACGAGACGTTCGCCGCCGTCGCCGAGAAGAAGTTCGGCGGGACGCTCGCCGGCACCCTGACGCTGACCGGTGGCTGCGGCGGCATGGGCGGCGCGCAGCCGCTGGCGGTCACCCTCAACGACGGCGCGTGCCTCATCGTCGACGTCGACCCGGCCCGCCTGCACCGACGAGTCGAGCACCGCTACCTCGACGAGGTGGCCGAGAACCTCGACGACGCGGTCGAGAGGGCCCTCGCGGCCAAGCGCGAGCGACGCGGCTGGTCCGTCGGCGTCGTCGGCAACGCCGCCGAGGTCTTCCCCGAGCTGCTGCGTCGCGGTGTCGAGATCGACATCGTCACCGACCAGACCTCGGCCCACGACCCGCTGTCCTACCTGCCGGTGGGGGTCGAGCTCGCCGACTGGCACGAGTACGCCGAGAAGAAGCCCGAGGACTTCACCGACCGCGCCCGCGCGTCGATGGCTGACCACGTCCGGGCGATGGTCGAGTTCCAGGACGCCGGGGCCGAGGTCTTCGACTACGGCAACTCGATCCGCGACGAGGCGCGCCTCGGCGGGTACGACCGCGCGTTCGAGTTCCCCGGCTTCGTGCCGGCCTACATCCGGCCGCTGTTCTGCGAGGGCAAGGGCCCGTTCCGGTGGGCCGCGCTCTCCGGCGACCCGAAGGACATCGCCGCCACCGACCGGGCCGTGCTCGACCTGTTCCCGGACAACGACCGCCTCCACAAGTGGATCCGCGGCGCCCAGGAGCGGATCGCCTTCCAGGGCCTGCCCGCGCGCATCTGCTGGCTCGGCTACGGCGAGCGCGACAGGGCCGGACTGGCCTTCAACGAGCTCGTCCGCACCGGCGAGGTCAGCGCGCCGATCGTCATCGGCCGCGACCACCTCGACTCCGGCTCGGTGGCCAGCCCCTACCGCGAGACCGAGGCGATGGCCGACGGCTCCGACGCCATCGCGGACTGGCCGCTGCTCAACGCCCTCGTCAACACGAGCTCGGGCGCCAGCTGGGTGTCGATCCACCACGGCGGCGGCGTCGGCATCGGTCGCAGCCTCCACGCCGGCCAGGTCAGCCTCGCCGACGGCACCGACCTCGCAGCGCAGAAGCTGGCCCGCGTGCTGACCAACGACCCCGGCATGGGCGTCATCCGGCACGTCGACGCCGGCTACGAGCGCGCCGAGGAGGTCGCCCGCGAGCGCGGTGTCCGCGTCCCGATGCAGGAGGGCTGACCCGACCCGATGCCCTCAGCCCTTGCGGACCTCCTCGTCGGAGATGTCGGCCACGGTCGCGTCGAAGAGCCGGATGACGTCGTCGCCGGCGACCGTGAGGCCGACGCCGTGCGCACCTCCACCGATGGAGATGCGACGTCCGACGAGGTGGCTGTCGGCGATGACGGGCAGGGCCGTCGCGGACCCGAAGGGCGTGATGGTGCCGCGCTCGTAGCCGGTCACGGCCTTCGCGGCCGCGGCGTCGGGCATCGAGATGCGGTTGGTGCCGAGGAGGGCACGCACCTTGGCCCACGAGAACGTGCGGTCACCGGGTACGAGGACGAAGACATGGTCGTCCTCGGAGCGGCGCACCACGAGCGTCTTGATGAGGTCGCGCGGCTCGATGCCACGGGCTGCCGCGGCCTCCTCGAGGGAGCCCACCCGACCGTGCCGGGTCGCCGTGAACGGGATGCCCGCGGCTCGCGCAGCCTCGACCGCCGGCGTGCGGATCGGCTCGGACTCACTACGCTCGGCGGTGTCATCACGGTCGGGCCCCTGCGGGGAGCCGTCGGGGGAGGCGTCGGTGGAGGCGTCGGGGGAGGCGTCGGGGGACATGTGCGACAGCCTAGTTTCGAGGCCTGGTTTCGAGGCCGGTGCGAGCCACCGGCGACGCGAGGAGTGGACGAGGTGACGACGACGTGACGACGAGCTTCGACCGGATGTGGGCCGACCTCGAGCCGGTGGGCCGCCACAGGGACACCGGAGGCTACCGGCGCTACGCGTGGACCCGGACCGACCACGACCTGCGGGAGTGGTTCGCCGCCGAGTGTGCCGCCCGTGGCCTGGACGTCGTCGAGGACCGCGCCGGCAACCAGTGGGCCTGGTGGGGCGACCCCGACACGACGCCCGGCGTCGTCATCGGCTCGCACCTGGACTCGGTGCCCGACGGCGGCGCGTACGACGGGCCGCTCGGGGTGGTCAGCGCCCTCGCCGTCGTCGACGACCTGCGCGCCGCCGGCGTCGAGCCGGACGTGCCCCTCGGCATCGTCAACTTCGTCGACGAGGAGGGCGCCCGCTTCGGGGTCGCCTGCGCCGGCTCCCGCATCATCACCGGCGAGCTCGACGCCGACCGCGCCCGCTCGCTCGCCGACGGCGACGGCGTCACCATGGCCGAGGCGTGGAGCAAGGCCGGCCGCGACCCGGCGTCCATGGGGCCCGACCCCGACACCGTGCGCCGCGTCGGCCGGTTCGTCGAGCTGCACATCGAGCAGGGCAAGGCGCTCGCCCTCGCCCCGGACGGCACCGACGACCTGTCCGACGACGCGCGTGCCGTCGCCATCGGCACCGACATCTGGCCGCACGGCCGGTGGCGCATCGACCTGCCGGGCGAGGCCAACCACGCCGGCACGACCCGCCTCGAGGACCGCCGCGACGCCATGATCTCGCTGGCCGACGTCGTGCACGCCGCCCGCTCCTACGCCACCGCGCTCGGCTGCGTCGCCACGGTCGGCAAGGTCGTCGTCGAGCCGGGCGGGGTCAACGCGGTGCCGAGCCACGTCACGGCCTGGCTCGACGCGCGCGGCCGCTCCGAGCACGCCGTCCGCTCCGTCGTCGAGGCCGTCGCCGGCGACGCCATGCGCACCGGAGGGGAGACGACCATCGAGTCGTGGACGCCGCCGACGACCTTCGACGCGGACCTCGTCGAGCAGCTGCGCTCCGTCCTGCCCGCCGCGCCCCTGCTCGGCACCGGTGCCGGGCACGACGCCGGCATCCTCGCCACGCACGGGGTGCCCTCGGCGATGCTCTTCGTCCGCAACCCGACGGGAGTCTCGCACTCGCCGAAGGAGTCGGCCTACCTCGACGACTGCCACCACGGCGTCAGCGCCCTGACCGCCGTGGTCACCGCCCTCACCGCTCCCACCGCTCCCGCCGCTCCCGCCGCTCGGAAGGACACCCCCTGATGACCTCGTTCTGGTGCGAGAGTGCCTGGCTCACAGGGGGGTTCGCCCACCGTGTCCGACTCGTCACGGCCGACGGCTGCTTCAAGGAGGTGCTCGTCGACGCCGACCCGGAGCCCGGCGACGTGCACCTGGCCGGCGTCACGCTGCCCGGCATGGCCAACACGCACAGCCACGCCTTCCACCGGGCCCTGCGCGGTCGCGTCAACGGCGGCGGCGGCAACTTCTGGAGCTGGCGCGAGCAGATGTACGCCGCGGCGGAGCAGCTCAACCCCGACACCTACTTCACGCTCGCGCGGGCCGTCTTCGCCGAGATGGTCCAGGCCGGGTTCACGGTCGTCGGCGAGTTCCACTACGTCCACCACCGTCCCGGCGGCCACGCCTACCGCGACCCGAACGCCATGGGCCTGGCCCTGCGGCAGGCCGCGGAGGAAGCCGGCATCCGCCTGACGCTGCTCGACACGTGCTACCTCGAGGGTGGCCTCAACGGCGGCGGGCACGTCGAGCTGCACCCCGGCCAGCGCCGGTTCAGCGACGGCACCGTCGACGCGTGGGCCGAGCGCATGGCCGCTCGCCCGGGACCGACCGACCGGGTCCGCCTCGGCGCGGCGATCCACTCGGTGCGGGCCGTGCGTCGCGAGGACCTGCCCAAGGTCGTCGAGGCCGCCGGCGACCTGCCGCTGCACGTGCACCTGTCGGAGCAGCCGGGGGAGAACCTCGCCTGCCAGATGTACTACGGCTGCACCCCCACCGAGCTGCTCGACGGCGCCGGGGCGCTCGGGCCCGACCTCACGAGCATCCACGCCACGCACCTGACCGAGCACGACCTCGAGCTGCTCGGCGGCACCGGCACCGGCGCCTGCATCTGCCCGACCACCGAGCGCGACCTCGCCGACGGCATCGGCCAGTCCCGCGCCCTGCACGACGCCGGCAGCCCCATCTCGCTCGGCTCGGACCAGAACGTCATCATCGACCCCTTCGTCGAGCTGCGCGGCATCGAGATGCACGAGCGCCTGCTCACCAACGAGCGCGACCGGTTCTCGGCCAACGACCTGCTCCTCGCGGCGTCCTTCAACGGGTACCGCGCGCTCGGCTGGTCCGACGGCGGGCACCTGAGCAAGGGCGCCCTCGCCGACTTCGTCACGGTCCGCGCCGACACGGTCAACACCGCCGGCTCGGCGCACGAGCAGATCATCTACTCGTGCGTGGCCTCGGACGTGTCGACCGTCGTCGTCGGCGGTGAGGTCGTCGTCAGCGACGGGCAGCACCGGATGGGTGACGTCGGGCGGCTCCTCGGTGGGGCCATCGAGCGTCTCAGTGCCGGTGTGGCGGGCGGGGTGCACGCGTGAGCCTGCTGCTCACCGGTGTCGCCGAGCTGACGACGAACGACCCCGAGGTCTCCGACTCGCTCCCGCCGGGGTCCGACCCGGGCGACCGGCTGCTCGGCATCGTGCGCGACGCCGCGCTGGTCGTGTCCGACGACGGCGTCCTCGAGTGGGTGGGCCGGCGGGCCGACGCGCCGGCCGCGGACAGGTCGCGCGACCTCGGTGGCCGGGCCGTCATCCCCGGCTTCGTCGACTCGCACACGCACCTCGTCTTCGCCGGGGACCGGTCGGCCGAGTTCGCGGCGCGGATGACCGGGACGCCGTACGACGGCGGCGGCATCCGCGTCTCCGTCGAGGCCACGCGAGCCGCCTCCGACGACGAGCTGCTCGCGCTCGTGCGCGGCCGCGTCGCGGAGATGCGCGCCCAGGGCACGACGACCGTCGAGGTCAAGAGCGGCTACGGGCTCACGCTCGAGGACGAGGTGCGCGCCCTGCGCATCGCACGAGAGGTGACACCTCACACGACGTTCCTCGGGGCCCACGTCGTCCCGCCGGAGTACGCGGCCGACCGGGCGGCGTACGTCGACCTCGTCACCGGCCCGATGCTCGATGCCATTGCGCCCCAAGGCGGTCCGGCCCTGGCCGAGAGCATCGACGTGTTCTGCGAGCCGCACTCGGCGCACGCCTTCGACGCCGACGAGTCCCGCGCGGTGCTCGAGGCCGGCCGGGCGCGCGGGCTGCGGCTGCGGGTGCACGGCAACCAGCTCGGCCACGGCCCGGGCGTCGGTCTCGCGTGCGAGCTCGGCGCGGCCAGCGTCGACCACTGCACCTACCTCGACGAGGCCGACGTCGAGGCCCTCGTCGCCGCGCGCGGCACGACGGTCGCCACCCTCCTGCCGGGCGTCGAGTTCTCGACCCGCTCGCCCTACCCGGACGCCCGCCGCCTCGTCGACGCCGGGGTCGACGTCGCGCTGGCCTCGGACTGCAACCCGGGCACGTGCTACTCCTCCTCGATGCCGTTCGCCATCGCCCTCGCCGTGCGCGAGATGGGGCTGACGCCGGCCGAGGCGCTGCACGCCGCGACGGCCGTGTCCGCCCGGTCGCTGGGCCTGGACCGGCGCGTCGCGGCGGGTCGGCCGGCGCAGCTCGCGGTCGTCGACGGGCCGAGCCACCTGCACGTGTCCTACCGCGCGGGCGTGCCCGTCGTGCGCAGCCTCGAGCTCTGAGGCGGGCCGGTCAGCCCGGGGCGGCGTCCTCCGTGGCGGGCTCGCACTTGAGCACCGAACCGGGTCCGGGGTGGATCAGGCCGGTGTGGCCGTCGGACCACTCGACGACGTACGGCGGCCCGCCACCGTCGCCCTTGACCTCGCGGATCACGCCGACCCGCGTCGACTGGCCGACGTGCTCGGCCGCCATCGTGATGCGGTCACCCACCTTCGCGTCCATGGGCGCACCTCCTCGTGCCGTGCCTGTGTGCTCGTGGGCGGAGCCCGTGACCGGGTCCAGTCCCAGCACACCACCGCCGGGGGTCGCGCGGGAAGAGGTCCGCGCCGATCCGCGCCGATCCGCGCCGATCCGCGCCGATCCGCGCCGATCCGCGCCGGGTGACGTCATGGGCGACGTGACGGTCGGCGTCGACGCGTCCGTCCTCCCGGGGTCGCACCCGCGGGCCACACCGGTGCGACCACGAGCGGACGCCCCACGACGGCGTGCTCGCCTAGGCTCGGGCGCATGAGGGAGGGGTCCGTGTACGACTGGCTGCAGCGGCGCCCCCTCCTGCTCGACGTGCCGCTGGCCCTGCTCCTGTCGTTCGTCGCGGTGGCCGTGCTCGGCTCGGGCGCGGCCAGCCCCTTCTGGGCGCTCCTCGGCCTGCCGAACCTCGCCCTCGTGTGGCGCCGGAGCCGTCCGACGCTGGCCTTCACCGCCGTGTGCGTGGGCCTCGCCCTCCGCGTCGTCGTCGTGCGCGACCTCCTGCCGAGCGACACCGCCTTCCTCGTCGCCCTGTACTCGCTCGCGGCCCACGGACGCCGGCGGCCGGTCCGGCTGGCCGGGCTGGGGGTCGCGGCGGTCGCCTCGGCGATCGCCGCGGTGCGCTTCACGGCCGAGTCGGTGACCCACCTCGAGGCACCCGCCGTCGCGTTCACGTTCGTCGCCTGCGCGACCGCCGCCCTGTCGGCCTGGACGCTCGGTGACCTCAAGCGGGCCCGGCTCCAGCGGCTCGCCGACCTCCAGGACCGGGCCGAACGCGTCGAGCGCGAGCGTGAGCAGGAGCTGCGCCTCGCCGCGCAGCAGGAGCGCGCGGCGATCGCCCGCGAGATGCACGACGTCGTCGCCCACGCCCTGTCCGTCATCGTCGTGCAGGCCGACGGTGCCGCGTACGCCGCGACGCGCCGGCCGGAGGGCGCCCTCGAGCAGGCGACCCGCACCCTGGTGACCATCGGCGCCACGGCACGCGACGCCCTCGGCGAGACCCGCCGCCTCGTCGGCGTGCTGCGCGACCCGGACTCGGGCGCCGAGCTCGCCCCGACCGGTGGCCTCGACCAGCTCGACGACCTCGTCGCGGGCGTCCGGGCCGCCGGTGTCCCCGTCACCCTGACGGTGCACGGCACCGACGCGCCCCGCCCCGTCGCGCTCGACCTCGCCGCGTACCGCGTCGTGCAGGAAGGCCTCACCAACGTCATCAAGCACGCCGGGGCGGGCGCGCAGGCGCGCGTCGACGTCGTGCAGCAGCCCGGACGCCTCCGGGTGTGCGTCCGCGACGACGGGCGCGGCGCCGCGAGCCCGGACGACGGCCGCGGGCACGGACTGGCCGGCATGCGTGAGCGGGTCGCCGTGCACGACGGGACGCTCACGGCCGGGCCGCACCCGCACGGTGGGTTCGAGGTCCTCGCGACGCTGCCGCTACCGGCCGAGCCGTCGGCGGCCCGGCCGCTCCTCGGGCCCGTGGACCACACCGTGCCGATGGCGACCACGCCCACCGTCCCCGTCCCGACCCACCCCGCCGACGAGAGGGCTCGATGACCCCGCCGCGACCCCTCGACCCGACCGGCCCGGTGCGGGTCATGATCGTCGACGACCAGGCCCTCGTGCGCGCCGGCTTCCGCATGGTCCTCGACGCCGAGCCCGACGTCGAGGTCGTCGGCGAGGCCGGCGACGGCCAGGCCGCCCTCGACCTGCTCCCGGGCCGCGACGTCGACGTCGTGCTCATGGACGTCCGGATGCCCCGCCTCGACGGCATCGAGGCCACCCGTCGGATCGTCGACGCGGCCTCTGTCACCGGCGCATCCGGGCCGCGCGTGCTCGTCCTCACGACGTTCGACCTCGACGAGTACGTCCTGGCCGCGCTCCGTGCCGGCGCCGCCGGGTTCCTGCTCAAGGACGCCGGACCGGCCGAGCTGCTCGCCGCCATCCGGGCCGTGCGCACCGGCGACGCCGTCGTCGCGCCCGGCCCGACGCGTCGGCTCCTCGACCGCTTCCTGCCCGTCCTCGACGAGCCGGACCGCCGTGACGGGCTGGACCGGCTCGACGTCCTCACCGAGCGCGAGCGGGAGGTGCTCGAGGCCGTCGGCCGTGGCCTCAACAACGCCGAGATCGCCGCGTCGTTCTTCCTCGCCGAGGCGACCGTCAAGACGCACATCGGCCGGATCCTGGCCAAGCTGGGCCTGCGCGACCGCGTGCAGATGGTCGTGCTGGCCTACGAGACCGGCCTGGTGCGCGTCGGGGACGGGTAGGCCGGCCGGAGGTTCCGCTCAGCGACCGCGGGTGGCCTTGTCGATGGCCTTCTGCGTCGCCTTCTCGGCCTTGGCCCGGGCCTTGGCCAGCTTCTTGGCGGCCTTCTTGTCCTTCGGCGCGACCTGGTCGTCCTCGAGCGCCTTGGGCAGGTGGCCGGTCGAGCGACGGTAGTACGTCGCCGCGCCGCGCTCGGCGGCGACCCGGGCGGCGGCCACGGCCATCGACGAGATCGCGGTGAAGAGGACGACGTCGCGGGTGCGCTCCCGCTCGTAGTCGCCCTTGACCGGCACGTTGCGGCCCGTCGCGAGCTTCCAGCCCCGCTGCGCGGCGTCGGTGGCCACCTTGGTGGCGACGAGGGTGGCCCCGACGCTCAGCATCTTCCACGTGGCGTTGCCGGCGGCCGTGTGGTGGGTCCTCGCGTCGTCCGCCTTCGCGACGGCCCGCGAGGCCGCGCCCTTCGCCTTCTTCGCGCTCCGTGCCATGGCGTGACTGTACCCATGGCGTCAGGGGTAGAGTCACCCCCGACAACTGAACAGCACCACCCACACCCATACGACAGGGGAGCGCGAGACGCGCTGAGAGTGCGGCAGCCCCACGGCCGAGCCGCAGACCCTCGAACCTGCTCCGGTTAGCACCGGCGAAGGAAGTCGGTATCTCAGGTCACCCGCCGGCGTCACGACGCCGCGGCGTGCCCTCCCCGAGGTATCCATCGGAAACCCGGGAGCCACACCATGTCCAGCACCATCACCGCGAGCGGGCCGCTGACCCGCTGGCGCACCATCGACCTGCTCACCTGCGCCTTCCTCGCCGTCGCGTTCGGCGTCGCCTACTGGGCCTGGGGGCTGGTCTACGCCATCCCGTCCGACGCCGTCTCGGCCGGCTTCCCGCCGCTCGGCGCGCTCTTCAACTGGCCATGGCTCGTCGCCGGCATCGTCGGGATGCTCGTCATCCGCCGACCCGGTGCAGCCGTGTTCACCGAACTGCTCGCCGCGGTCGTCTCGGCCCTCATCGGCACCCAGTGGGGCATCACCACCGTCGTCTCGGGCCTCGCGCAGGGCCTCGGCGTCGAGCTGGGCTTCGCCCTGTTCGGCTACACCGTCTACCGCTGGGCGCCGCTGCTCGTCGGAGGTTTCCTCGGCGGCGCCCTCGAGGCCGTCTACGAGTGGTACTCGTACTGGACCGACTGGGGCTGGGGCTACAAGGTGGCCTACCTGTTCCTCCTCGGTGGCTCGGTGGCCGTCTTCGGCTCGCTCCTCGCGGTCGGGCTGACGCGGCTGCTCGCGCGCGCCGGAGCGCTGTCGGCGTTCCCGCCGGGCCAGGAGGCGCGGGAGCGGACCGCCTCCTGAGGTCCCTCGTGCACCGCCCGTCCGGCGCCGTCCCCGCTGACCGGCCGACGCTCGATGCAGCGGCCCTCGATGCAGCGGCCCCCGACGCAGCAGCCCCCGACGCGTCGGCCCTCGACGCGGCTCCGGTCGGTGCCCGCGTCGAGGTCCGCGACCTGACCTGGCGTCCGTACGGGCGGGCGCGGCCGGTCCTCGAGCACCTCGACCTCACCGTCGAGCCCGGCGAGCGCGTCCTGCTCGCCGGGCCGAGCGGGTCGGGCAAGTCGACGCTGCTGCGCGCCGTCGCCGGGCTGCTGCTCACCGCCGACGCCGGTGAGCTGTCGGGCGAGGTGACCGTCGGGGGCCTTGCCCCTCAGGCGGTCCCGGGGTCGGTGGGCCTGGTCCTGCAGGACCCCGGCGCCGGCGTCGTGGCCTCGACGGTGGGTCGTGACGTCGCCTTCGGGCTCGAGAACGTGCGGCTGCCCCGCGACCGGATGCCGCCCCTGGTCGAGACGGCGCTCGACGAGGTCGGCCTGGCGATGCCGTGGTCCAGCCCGCCCTCGACGCTGAGCGGCGGGGAGTCGCAGCGCCTGGCCCTCGCGGGGGCGCTCGTCATGGAGCCGTCGGTGCTCCTGCTCGACGAGCCGACCGCGATGCTCGACGCCGCCACGGCGGCGGGGGTGCGACGCGTCGTCGCCGACGTCGTGCAGCGCCGTGGCCTGACGCTCGTCGTCGTCGAGCACCGCCTCGACGGGTGGGTCCACCTCGTCGACCGCCTCGTCGTGCTCGGCTCCGACGGTGCCGTGGTCGCCGACGGCCCGCCAGGCCGAGTGCTGGAGCGTGAGGCGGAAGCCCTTGCCGCACAAGGTATCTGGGTGCCGGGCGCACGGGACCCCGAGCCGCTGTCCCTCGACCTGCCGGCCCTGCCCGGCGCCGCCGCCGGCGTCGTCCCCGACGGTGGCGTCGTCGCGGCGGCTGTCGGTCTCGGCGTCGAGCACCGCACCCGCCGGCTCGGCGAGCCGGCCCGGACCACCACCGCCGTCGTCGGGGCCGACCTCGAGGCGCACGCCGGGCGCACGCTGGCGCTCGTCGGGCCGAGCGGCGCCGGCAAGTCCTCGCTCATGACCGCCCTGGGCGGCCTCCTCGAGCCGGCCGCCGGACGCGTCGACGTGGCGCTGCCGCTCGTGCCGGGGGACGACGCCTCCCGGGCGCGGGTCGAGCCGCCGCACGCCTGGGCCTCGCCCGACCTCGCGCGCGTCGTGGCCTGGGTGCCGCAGCGGGCCGCGACCGTCGTCGTCGGCAGCACCGTCCGGGAGGACGTGCTCACCACCCTGCGGGCGCTCGGAGCCGATCCGTCGGCGGCCGCCGCCCGCGCCGACGCGGTCCTCGACGCGCTCGGGCTCACCCACCTCGCGGGCGCCGACCCACGCCGGCTCTCCGGCGGGGAGCAACGTCGGCTGGCCATGGCCTCGGCCGTCGCACACGGTCCGGCTCTGCTGCTCGCCGACGAGCCCACCGTCGGCCAGGACCGGCTCACGTGGGCGGCGGTCACCGGTGTCCTCGAGGCCGCCCGCCGGGAGGGCTCCGCCGTCGTCGTCACGACCCACGACCCCGGCGTCGTCGCCCGGGCCGACCGCGTCCGCACCGTCGGCCGACCCGAGCAGCCGCCGCCGGACCCCGTGCCCGAGCGGCGCACCCTCGTCGCCCGCGCCGGCCCCCTCGCCCTCGTCCTCGCCGCGCTGTGCGTCCTGCCGCTGCCGGCGCTGCTCGACACGTGGCGCCAGGGCCTCGCCGTCCTCGTCGTCGAGGGAGCGCTGGCCGCCCTCGCCCTCCTCGCGCCGGGGCAGGGGCGTCGTCCGGCCGCGCGCCTGCGCGGTGTCCTCGCCCGGCTCGCTCCCGCGGCGCTGGCCGTGGTCGGCGTCGCGTGGTCGGCCTGGCTGCTCGGTGGGCGCGACCTCGAGGTCGCGGCCGGTGCGGCGCTGCGCGTCCTCGCCCTCCTGGTGCCCTCGGCGGTCGTCGTCGGCGCCGTCGACCCGGACGCCCTCGGCGACCACCTCGCCCAGCGGCTGCGGCTGCCGGCCCGACCGGTCGTCGCCGCCACCGCGGCGCTCCAGCGGCTCCAGTCCTTCGACGTGCTCTGGGGCGAGCTGATGACGACGCGCCGGGTTCGTGGCGTCCGCGCCCGGTCGGGGCCCGTGGCGCGTGGCCGCGAGGCCGTCGTCGTCACCGGCGGGCTGCTCCTCGGCGCGCTCACGCAGGCGGCGGCGCTCGCGCTCGCCATGGACGCCCGCGGCTTCGCCGAGGCGCGCCGGCGAACGTGGGCCGGGCCCGCGCCGTGGCGGGCCGCCGACACGCTCGCGGTGCTCGCGGGCCTCGTCCTCATCGCGTCCGGCGTGGCCGCGCGCCTGCTCCTGCCCTGAACAGGGACGCGGGGCACAATGGGCGCGAACCGCGCCGGGTCGGGTCATCCGCCCTCCCGCGCCGCAGCCCCAGCCGCAGCACAGCAGGAAGAGGTGGACCCGTGCCGCGTCCCCGTCGTCTCGTCCGGAGGTCGCTCGCGGGCGCCGTCTCGCTGGTGCTCGTGGCCGCCGTCCTGGGGGCCTGCGGCCAGCCGACGCCGTCGGACCCCGACGACAGCCTCGCCCCGACCGTGAGCGTCGCCGTCCAGCCGACGATCCTGCCCGACACGGCAACCACCACCGACGACCCGACACCGTCCGCCGCGGGCGACGGCGGCCTCTTCGACGCCGGCTCGAGCCTCAGCGGCGTCCGGTGCGCGCCTGGCGCCGGCGACGTGTGGGACCTCACCGGGACGCTGAAGAACCCCGACACGGAGCAGCACACCTTCACCGTGGCCGTCTTCATCGTCAAGACCGCCGACGGCTCGGAGGTCGTCAGCAAGGAGGTCGACGTCCCGCTCCAGGCGGGCCAGAGCGCCCCCGTGTCGGTCGAGAGGTTCTGGACCGGCCCGAAGAAGGGCGTCGAGTGCCTGACCGGCGTCACCGTCAAGGACCAGTGACGTGCGGCTCTTCCTCGTGCGCCACGGCCAGACCCACGCCAACGTCGCCCGCCAGCTCGACACCGCGGTGCCGGGCCTCGACCTCACCGACGAGGGACGGGCCCAGGCCCACGCCCTGGCCCAGCGCCTCCGCGGCGAGGACCTCGCCGCCATCTACACCTCCGACCTCGTGCGCACGCAGCAGACCGCCGCACCCCTGGCTGCCGAGCTCGGCCTCGAGATGGTCGTCCTGCCCGGCCTGCGCGAGATCCAGGCCGGGGACTGGGAGATGTCCACCGAGTGGCAGCCGTACGTCGACGCCCTCGTGAGGTGGCGCGAGGACCCCTTCCACGTCATCCCGGGCGGCGAGAGCGGCGCCGAGTTCCTCGCCCGCTACGACGCCGCCATCGCGCGCATCGTCGCCGACGGCCACGAGTCGGCGCTCGCCGTGAGCCACGGTGCCGCGATGCGCGTCTGGTGCGCGGCCTCCCTCGGCCTGCCCGGGTCGTTCTTCGACGACCGTCGCGTCGACAACACCCACGTCGTCACCCTCGAGGGTGACCCGGACGCCGGCTGGCGCCTCCTCGCGTGGGGCGACGAGCCGGTCACGCATGGCTGACGCGTCCCGGCCCACCGCGCCGCAGCGGTCCCGCGCCGGGTGGGTCCGCGAGGTGGGGGCGCGCCTCGTGAGCGACGACCCGGACCGCGTGGCCTCCCTGGCCGCGGCCTCGCGGCGCCCCCGACCCGGCCGCTGGCGGTGGGCCGGGGTGGCGTCGTCCGTCGCGCTCGCCGCCGCCTCGTGGGGGGCCGGCTCCCGCCCGTCGCTCAACCGCGGCGTGCTCTGGCCGGGCGTGCGGTGGTGGCGTGACACCGGCGGCTCACCGCTGCTCGCGAGCGTCGCGCTGCTCGCCATGGCGGGGCTGCTCGTCGCGTGGTGGCGGCTGCGGTGGGCGCGCGTCACGGTCGGCTGGTGGCAGACCACCGCGGCGCTGTGGTTCGTCCCGCTCGTCGCGTCCGTGCCGCTCTACAGCCGCGACCTCTACTCGTACGCGGCGCAGGGCCTGCTGTGGTCGGAGGGACTGAGCCCGTACGACCACACCGTGCGCGAGCTCGACTCGGACTGGCGGCTCTCGACGGCACCGACCTGGCTCGACACCCCGACGCCGTACGGCCCGGTATGGCTGCTCCTCGCCCGCGGGGTGGCGTCCGTGTCCGGCGGTCACCTGTGGGTGGCGCTGCTCCTGCTCCGGCTGCTCGCCGTCGCGGGCGTGGTGGTCATCGGCTGGGCCGTGCCCGACCTCGCGCGGCGCCTCGGCACCGACCCCGCCCGCGCCACCTGGCTCGCCGTCGCCTGCCCGCTCGTCGGCGCGCACTTCGTCGGCGGGGCGCACAACGACGCCCTCATGGTCGCCGCGGTGCTCGGCGGGCTCGCGCTCGCCCTGCGCGGGCGGTTCGTGGCCGCGTGCGTCGTCGTCGCGCTGGGGGCGATGGTCAAGGTGACCGCGGTCGTCGCGCTGCCGTTCGTGGCGCTGCTCTGGGCGCGGCGCACGTTGCGCCGCTCCGGTCGCAGCGGGCCGCTGCGCTGGCCGGGCACCGTCCGCGCCGGGCTCCTCACGCTGCTCGTCGCGGGCGCCGCGATGGCGGTCGGCGGCCTGGCCACCCGGCTCGGGTTCGCGTGGCTGGACCCGGGTGGCACGCCCGGTCGCAACGAGCAGTGGACGTCGCTGCCCACCGGCGTCGGCATCGCCGTGCAGGCCCTCGGCACCGTCCTCGGAGAGCCGGGCTGGCGCGAGCCCGCCATCGACGCCGCCCGGACCGTGGCCCTCGTCGTGCTCGCGATCCTGCTCGTCCTCGTGTGGCTCGGGGCCGCCAAGCCACCCGTGCCGACCGCGTCGACCGGGCCCGCCGGACGCCGGGCCTCGGGTCGACGTGGCCGCCGGGCTGCGTCCGACGACACCGCCCGCGTCGTGCGCTCCCTCGGCTGGGGACTGCTGGCCGTCGTCGTGCTCGCCCCCGTCTTCCTTCCCTGGTACCTCCTGTGGGTGCTGCCGGTGCTCGCCGTGGCGCTGGGTCCGTCGCCGGCCCCGTCGCCGGTCCCGTCGCCCGCGCGCGCCGAGAAGCCGCTCGCCGTCCTCGCCACCGTCGTGTGCTTCATGACGCTGCCGGAGGGCTACAGCCTCGGCCTGACGACCACGGTCGTGGGGGTGCCGCTCGACCTCGTCGCGCTCGTCGTGCTCATCGTGCTCGCCGGCCGCGCGGCCCGACGCCTCGACCCACCCCTGCACGACCTGTCCCGGCCCCTGCTCCGGCCGGCCAACCGGCCAAGGGCCGATGTCCGGTTACGGAATGGAGACATTCGGAGCCGGTCCTGACGCCGTGGGGGACTGCTGTCCCACACTGTGCCGGTGAGCGACTCCGGC
>NZ_JBNDHY010000085.1:0-20114 GCF_056755315.1 Monashia sp. HAY1-2A | reverse complement strand
CCCCCCCCCCCCCCCCCCCCCCCACCCAACACCCCCCCCCCCCGATTACTACGCGTCTCGTGGGCTCGGAGATGTGTATAAGAGACAGGAGTGGGCGAGACGAGGGTGTGGCGATACGCCGTGCCGACCTTCTCGCGGCGGATCAGCCCGCGCGAGATCGCCTTCTTGATCGCCTCGCGGACCGTGCCGTGGTTGCCGCCGAGGTCCTCCTCGATGGCACTCGTCGACGCTTCGGGGTTGTCCGCCACGTACTGAAGGACGGCATGCATCCTGTCGTCGATGGTCGCCTCGCGTCTGGTGCCGCCGACATACGTGAGGCGACGCGTGGGCTCGTCGTAGGTGAGCAGACCCTCACGTACCTTGACGTCGCGGCCCATCGCCGACATGAACCGCGGACGGTCGTCGGGCTCGTCCTCGCCGGGCTCAGTGCCCTTGACGACGAGGGTCCACGTCGCGTCCGGCCAGTCGATGATCCGCGAGTCGCCGCGGGACCGCTCGGCGGTGTGGCCCATGTGGTGCACGAGCAGCGCCTCGGGGATGCCCGCCTCGAGCAGCAGCGCGTCGAGCGCCGTCAGGAACCGGCCGGCGTCCTTATCCTCGGACAGCCCGAGGGCGTCGAGCGCGGGCCGCAGGCAGTCGAAGACGAGGACGTCGGCGGGGCCGAGGTACTCCGCCCACCGGGCGCGGATCTCGGGGTCGAGGATGTTGAACGTCGAGAGCCGCCCGCGCATCGGCACGACGTCGATGACGTCGGTGCGGGTGATGCCCTGCTCGCGGAGCCACCGGCGTAGCGTCCGCTCGTCGAGCTCGTTGTCCATGAGGATGACCCGCCCGACGGGCGTCACGTCGAAGACGTCGAGGAACGGCGTGCCGTCGGCGAGGGCTCGGAGCGCGTTGGCGACGACGTGCGACTTGCCGGCCTTGCCGGGGGCCGCGAGGACGACGCGCCCGCCGGTCGGCCACAGCCCGACGATCCGGTACGTGACCGTCTCGTCGGGCACGGCGAGGAAGTCGCCAAGGCGATAGATCGGCGGGGGCGGGCCGGTCGGCGGCTCGTTCTCCTGCTCGACGAGCCGGCGTGCGACGGCGCGCACGTCGGCGTCGAGCAGCGCCTGCTTGACCTTCGTGTTCCACTCGCCCGAGCGCACCGTCAGGCCCCCTGGCAGCTTGTGCGGCAGGTAGGTCCGGCGCACGTCCATCTCGGGCACGACGCCGATGACCTCCGCCTGGGCGACCTCGGCCGTCGAGAGCCGCACCGGCTTCGTCATGAGGTCGTTGAGCATGACCGTGATGCCCTCGGCGTCGACGGTGTGGACCACACCGACCTCGCCGCCCTTGAGTCGCACCATCTCGCCGACCTGCGCGTCCGGCGTGAGCGACCGGCCCGTTATGGCGGCCCCCGCGAGGTCGTAGCCGTTGAGCTCGCTCATCGCAGCTCACCACCCTCGCCGACGGTTGTCGTCGCCACGTCGGGGGGCCGATCCGGTGGAGCGCTCTACACTCGAATCGGGATCGGCGTCGTGGTGTCCGCCGGTTGGGTTGGTGATGTGGTGGCCGTCCTCTCGAGCTCGGGAGGGCGGCCCCTCCTCGTCCCCCGGCGGCTCGCAGTCTCGGGCGTGGATTTCGTCGAGGACGGCGCGGACGTCGATCGCGAGCTCGCGGAGGACGACGAGGATCGCGTCGAGCGACTCCTGCACGCGGTCGTCGATCGTCATCTGGAGCCACCGCCTCGGGGCCGACGAGCTCGACGCGGAGCCGCCTCGGCGGTCATCCGAGCCTCGCGCTTGACGAGCAGGCGAGCGATCGTCGCACGCTGCTCGTCCGTCAGCGGTGGGGCCTTGTCGACGATCTCGGTGACCTTCTCGGCGAGCCGAGCGGCTGCGAGCTCGCGCCTGATCTCGGTCTCCTCGTGGCCGTGCTGCACGGCGCGGGCGAGGTCGGCGTGGATGACCCGCGAGGGTCGAAAGGGTGTCGGCGTGCGGTCGTACATGAAGAAGCCTCCACTGTCGCAATGAGATTCGCGCATCGGGCTGGGTTGCCCCGCGTGCGCAGTACTCGGGTGCTGGACGGTGGTGCTCCTCGAGTCGGGCCGTTGTCTCTCAGCCCTTGTCCTACGTCAGCGACTGTAGGCGGTGTTACCTAGGGTGCACCTGCACGCGGGTCAGGCCGCGCGCCAGGTGATCTCGACGGTCTCGGGGTCGAAGGTCCGCGAGTAGCGGTGGCCGGGACGGAGCGAGACGGTCACGAGCGCGTCGATGACCTCGCGCTGGACCGCCAGCGGTGCGCCCAGGAACGCCGCCACGGGGTCCTCGGCGGTGACGACGGACGCGAGCACGTCGCTGCCGCGGGCGGCTGCCAGACGGGCCTGGGCGTCGCTGAGCCGCGCCTCGTTCTTGGTCCTCGCGGCCTTGTACTCACGCCCGTCGATGAGGCCGTCGGCGTAGTCCTCGGCGAACTGCTCCAGCCGAGCCCGGACGCGGGCGACCTCCTCGACGAGGGGCGCGACGGCGACCTCCTTCGGCGCCAGGATCTCGGCGACGTCGGGCCGACCGAGGCGGGCGGTGACGACGCGGAGGACCCACTCGTCGACGGGGCCGCGGGCGCGGTTGACGTGCCCGCCGTCGCGGCACCGGTAGCGGTTGCCTGACCAGCCCGAGACGGGGCGATGGCAGACGTCGCACACGTATAGCCCCGAGCCGAGCCACTTGCGCTCCGTGGAGCCCGAGGCGTTGGCGACGCGATGCGGGCTGTCGAGGACGGCCTGCGCGGCCTCCCACTGCTCGACGGTGACGAGCTGCTCCCACGTCACGCCGCCGTCGGGCTCGATGACTCGGCCCTGGTAGATCGCGCGTCCGCAGTAGCGCGGGTTCCGGAGGATGGATGCGACCGACGAGGGCGACCATGGCCGGCCGTGCCGGGTCGCGACGCCCGCAGCGGTCAGGGCTCGGGCGACAGCGCGGAGGTTCTCGGTCTCGGCGAACAGGTCGAAGATCCGGCGGACGACGGCGGCCTCCTCGGGGATCGTCGCGCCCTTCGTCGTGTAGCCGGTTAGGCGGACGCCCATCGGCGGGCGACCCTTCTCGGCGCGCTGCTGGGCGGCGCGGGTCTGCCGCTCGCCCTTGCGCCGGATCTCGAACCTCGCGAGCCCGGCGAGCATCGTCGCGCGGAACTCTCCGTCGGCGGTCGACAGGTCGATCTCGCCGTCGAGGGTGACGAGCGCCAGGCCCGCGTCGATGAGGGTGTTGAGGTCGCGGGTGTCGCGGAGGACGCGGTCGAGGTCCACGCCGATCACGACGTCGAAGTGACCGGCGCGGGCGTCGGCGAGCATCCTCGTCCACTGGGTGTCGGCGCGGTTGCGTCGGCCCTTCTCGCGGCTCGCGGAGATCGCGTTGTCCGGGTAGACGTCGTGGATCTCCCACTGGCGGGCGTCGGCGAGGGCCTGGCATCGGGGGAGCTGCCGCTCGATGCCCTCGGGGTCGTTGGCCGACTGGCGGATGTAGACGGCTGCGCGGCGGCGCGTCGGCGGCGTCGTCGGGGCCTTGGGGGTGCGCGTGCTCATGCTCTAAGTGTTGCGCGGCGACTTGACAGTGTGGAGTTCCGCTTCAACGTCTGACCCCGCTCCGCTGGGGTGGGCGAGTGGAACGGCCTGCCGTGGCTGGGCTTTCGAGGGGGTATTGCGCATCCGCGGGACCCGGGCCGACACTCGACGGTAGGCCGTTCGGAGAAAAGCGACCTTCGCACCATTCGACCGGAGTCGTCATGACACAACCACCTCCACAACCCGACGTCTGTCCCATCCTTCACCTCGAGCTCGGTCCGCTGGACCTCAACCTGCTCGGACTCCGCGTCCAGCTCAACCAGGTCGTGCTCGACATCACGGCCATCCCCGGCCCAGGCAACCTGCTGGGCAACTTGCTGTGCGCCGTCGCGGGCCTGCTCGACGGCGTGAACCTGGGCCAGGTGCTGGGGAACCTGCTGCAGAACCTCATCGACGCGCTCATCCGGATCCTCCAGGGCCTCGGGGGCGGCACCCCGGTCGCCCGTCCCGGCATCCAGCCGACATGACCGACACCGCCGCGACCGGTTCCGGGCAGGTTCCCGCCGAGTCGCTCGAGGCGGCCACGAGCGACCTCGAGCGGGTCCGCGAGGTGCTGCAGTCCGCCGCGCGCGGCCAGACGGGTGGCACCGAGGTCAAGGAGGCCCTGCAGGGGTACCTGGACGAGCACGGCCAGGCCATCCGTGCGGCCGCCTCGGCCGTCGGTGAGGAGGTGCGCCTCCAGGCGCTCGAGCAGCTGTACCAGTGGCGAGCCCAGCTGGCTGCCCAGCTCGACGACGCGAAGCGGACCGACCCACCGGCGTCGGACTGACCGTCGCCCCGGCGTCCGTCAAGGACGCGTGGGCAGGACGCAGACCTCGTTGCCGTCCGGGTCGAGCAGGACCACGGCGCCGGGGTCGTGCGCGTCCTCGTCCGTGAGACGGGCCCCGAGCGACACGAGCCGGTCGACGACGGCGTGCTGGTCGCCGTCGTCGGCGGGCACGAGGTCGAGGTGCCAGCGGTTCGGGCCGGTCTTGTCGGCGACGGGTGGTCCGCCCCACGTGATCTTGGGGCCTCCGTGCGGGGAGCGGACGGCCGTCTCCTCGCCCTCGTCCCAGACGAGCGGCCAGCCGAGGGCCTCGCTCCAGAACAGGCCGAGGGCGCGGGTGCCGTCGCTCGCCACGGCCCCGACGAACCCGCAGTCGGCGAGGAAGCGGTTGGCGGGCTCGATGACGCAGAACTCGTTGTCCTCGGGGTCGGCGAGGACGACGTGGCCCTCGTCGCCGCGCTGGCCGACGTCGAAGTGGCGGCCACCGAGGCGGAGCGCACGAGCCACCGTGGCCTCCTGCACGGCGAGCGACTCGCTCGTCAGGTCGAGGTGCATCTGGTTGCGGCGCGTCTTCGGCTCGTCGGTGTGCAGGAACCGCAGCAGGAACCCGGTGTCGTCGGCGGGCACCAGCGCCGGTCCGCCCGACTCGGCGCGCGGCCAGCCGAGCAGCCCCTGCCAGAACCGGGCGAGCCGATCGGGGTCGTTCGCGGCGATGCACAGGGCGAACAGCTCGGGCCTCGCCCCGGCGGTGCGGTCGGTGGTCTCCACCCGGGCAGCGTAGGCGGGCCGGCCCGGTCCCGGCACATGGGTTTCCGGCGGCTCTGGCTAGGGTCGGACCCATGACCGACGACGTGACGATCCTGCACAACAACCGCTGCTCCACCTCGCGGGCCGCGATGGACCGCCTCGACGAGGCCGCGGTCGAGGCCACCGTCGTCGACTACCTGCGCCACCCGCTCGACGCCGCGGCCCTCGAGGACCTCCTCGACAAGCTCGAGGACGCCCCGACGGACCTCGTCCGTCGGGACGGACACTTCGCCGAGCTCGGCCTCACCGACGCCGACGTCGCGACGCGCGAGCAGGTGGTCGACGTGCTCGTGCGCCATCCGCGGCTGCTCCAGCGTCCGGTCCTCGTCAAGGGCGACCGCGCCATCATCGGCCGGCCCAAGGACCGCGTCGCGGCCTTCCTGGCCGACTGACGTCGAGGCGGTCGACGCCGTCCCGCAAACCTCGTGCCGTCGTGCCGTCGTGCCGTCGTGGTGCGGTGTAACACCGCGCCGGGTCGCGGCGATGGTCCGGGTGACAGAGGCGCCACCCGGACCCCCGAGCGGGTGGCGCCTCTTCACGCGTCCGGCCCGGCTCAGCCGGCCCGCTGCTCGTCGATGCCGGGCGCGAGATCGGGGTCGCGTCGTGGCCGTCCGACGGACCGGTCCCGGCCGGGTTCGCGCACGAAGTCGCGCAGCACCTCGGCGAAGCGCTCCGGCTCGTCGAGGTGCGGGAAGTGCCCGGCACCCTCGAACAGCTCGATGCGGCAGCCGGGGATGGACTCTCGTGCTCGGGCTGCGTGCGCCGGTGGGATGACGAGGTCGCGCGTGCCCCACACGACGAGCACGGGCAGACCGACGAGGTCGGGCAGGTAGTCGGTGGCGCTGACCCGCTGGCCGCCCGGGTCCAGCACGGCCCGCGTCGTGGCGAGGAAGGCTCGGCGGCTGTCGGCGTCGCCCAGCGAGGTGAAGCCCTCCCACGCCGCGCGGACGTCGTGGCTCGCGCGCCAGCCGGCCAGCGACAGCACCCGGCCCACGGCCGCGGCCCCGCCGCGCACCCAGGGTGAGGCGATGACCGGCAGAACCCACTCCGCGCCGGGCAGCGTGGCCGAGCGCAGCACCGCGCTGACCTGCCGGCCCAGGCCGCCGCTGCCGACGAGCACGAGGCGGTCGACGCGGTCGGGGAACAGGTAGCAGAACTCGAGGGCGATGCCCCCGCCCAGCGAGTGCCCGACGATGGTGACCCGCGCGATGCCGAGCCGGTCGAGCAGGTCGCGCAGCGTCGCGGCGTGTGCGGCGACGGAGTAGTCGCCGGCGTGCCGGTCCGACGCGCCGTGTCCGAAGAGGTCCGGCACGACGACGCGGTAGGAGTCGGCGAGGGCGTCGACGAGGCTGGCCCAGTTGTGGTGCGAGCCGAGCAGGCCGTGGACGAACAGGATCGTCTCGCCCGCGCCGACGTCGACGTAGGAGAGCGAGTGCCCGTGCAGGGTCACCGTCATCGGCTCGGACGCGCTCACGTCGGTCTCCTCCGGCGGCGCCCGATGCGCCGCCTCCCTCCCTACTCAGGGTAGGTCGGTCACCGACCCGATGCGGGTGCTTTGGAACCGGGCACGGCCCAGAGCACCCGGGCCGGCGGGAGGCAGGACGGCGAGGGCGGACGGGCAGGCAGAACGTGGTGCAGACGGGTGTAACGCCGGGGCAGCCGGCGTCGATGGTAGGCATGAACGAGGCGCCACTCGAACCCCCGAGCGAGTGGCGCCTCGTCACGTCTCCGGCTGTCCGGGGGCCCGGCGACCGGCCTCAGACGGCGCAGCCGTCGGGCCCGCACGCCGCGCCCGATGAGTCGGAGGCGTCGGATGCGCCGACCATGACGAGCGGGTTGGTCTCGCGCCAGACCTGCTCGAGCGCCTGGGTGAAGAGCGCGGTGGGCTGGGCGCCGGAGACGCCGTACCGCCCGTCGAGGACGAAGAACGGGACCCCGCGGATGCCGAGGCGCCGGGCCTCGGCGACGTCGGCACGGACCGCCTCGAGCTGGGTGTGCTCGTCGAGGGCCCGCTCCACCTCGTCGGCGGGCAGGCCCGCCTCGGTGCCGATCCGCACGAGGACGGCACGGTCGCCGATGTCCTCGCCGTGCTCGAAGTGCGCCGACAGCAGCGCCTCCTTGACGGCATCGGCGAGGCCGCTCGCCGCGGCCAGGTGGAGCAGCTCGTGGCCGGGCAGGCTGTTGGCGACGACCCGGTCGAAGTCGTAGGCCAGGCCCTCCTCGGCGGCGATCTGCCTGACCTGGTCGAACATGGCGCGGACCTGCTCGGCCGACAGGCCCTTGCGGGAGACCAGGTAGTCCAGCTCGGTGCCGTCGTGGTGCTCGGGCAGCGACGGGTCCAGCTGGTAGCTGCGCCAGGTCACCTCCACGTCGTCGCGGTGGGGGAACGTCGCGAGGGCCTTCTCGAAGCGGCGCTTGCCGATGTAGCACCACGGGCAGGCGATGTCCGACCAGATCTCGACCTTCATGCAACGTTCAACCACCCGCCCCGTCGTTTGCTTCCCGGGTGTGCGGATCGAGGGCCTCAGGCGTTGCCGGGCTCCGGTGCGTTGCCCGACGGGTCGGCGGACGCGTCCCGCGGCACGACCCGGGGCCCGGAGCGGTCGGCGTCGTCGTGCGGCACCTCCCCGGAGGCGGAGAGGTCCGCCGCTGCCGCCTCGAGCGGTGACGCGGCGCCGGGTCGCACGGTGGGGTCGGGCAGGTCGATGTTCTCCGGGAAGTGGCACGCGACGCTGTGGCCCGGGAGCAGCTCGACGAGCGGCGGGGTCTCGGTGCGGCAGACCTCCTGGGCCTTCCAGCAGCGGGTGTGGAAGCGGCACGCGGGTGGGGGGTTGATCGGGCTCGGCACGTCGCCCTCGAGGCGGATCCGCTCGCGGCGGCCGCGGCGGGCCGGGTCGGGGATCGGCACCGCCGACATGAGGGCGGTCGTGTACGGGTGCATGGGCCGGGCGTACAGCTCGTCGCGGCCGGTGACCTCCACGAGGTTGCCGAGGTACATGACGGCGACGCGGTCGCTCATGTGCCGCACGACCGACAGGTCGTGGGCGATGACGACGTAGGTCAGGCCGAGCTCGTCCTGCAGGTCCTCGAGGAGGTTGATGACCTGCGCCTGGATCGACACGTCGAGGGCGGAGACCGGCTCGTCGGCGACGATGAGCTTGGGCCTGAGGGCGAGCGACCGGGCGATGCCGATGCGCTGGCGCTGGCCGCCCGAGAACTCGTGCGGATAGCGGTTGTAGTGCTCCGGGCTCAGGCCGACCAGCTCGAGCAGGTCCTGGACCTCGCGCTTGATGCCGTGCTGGGTCTTGACGTTCTGCAGGTGGAACGGCGAGCCCACGATGGTGCCGACCGTGTGCCGCGGGTTGAGGCTGCCGTAGGGGTCCTGGAAGATCATCTGCACGTCGCGCCGCAGCGGACGCATCGTGCCGACGGACGCGTGGGTGATGTCGCGGCCCTCGAAGAGGATCTGGCCCGAGGTCGGCTCGAGCAGCCGCGTCAGCATCCGGCCGGTCGTCGTCTTGCCGCAGCCGGACTCGCCGACGAGCGAGAGCGTCTCGCCCTTGGCGACCTCGAACGTCAGCCCGTCGACGGCCCGCACCGCGCCCACCTGCCGCTGGAGCAGGCCGCGTCGGATCGGGAAGTGCTTGGTGAGGTCGGTGACCTGCAGCAGCGCGTCGGACGTCGACGGCGCCGCCGTCCGGGCGGTGGCGGGGGAGGCGGTCACGCTGCGGCTCCTGGGATCGGTGCGCTGGGCGCGGTGGTCGGGACGGTCGCGGCGGTGCTCACAGGGTCGGCCTGATCTCGTTCTCCCAGATGGAGCGGCGAACGTCCACGGGAAGGTGGCAGGCGGCCCAGTGCCGGGGCAGGGACTCCTCGAACGGGGGCCGCTCGGCCTGGCTGCGACCCTCGTTGCGCCCTTCGTAGGCACAGCGGGGGTGGAACGGACAGCCGGACGGCACGTTGATGAGGCTGGGCGGCGAGCCGGCGATGGGGCGCAGACGCTCGATGCGCGCCCGGTCGAGGCGCGGCATCGAGGTGAGCAGGCCCCACGTGTACGGGTGCTGCGGCCGCTCGAACACCTCCGTCGACGCCGCGTACTCGACCGAGCGGCCGGCGTACATGACCATGATGTCGTCGGACAGCTCGGCGACGACGCCGAGGTCGTGGGTGATGACGACGACCGCCGAGTTGAACTCGGCCTGCAGGTCGCGGATGAGGTCGAGGATCTGTGCCTGGACCGTGACGTCGAGGGCGGTGGTCGGCTCGTCGGCGATGAGCAGGTCCGGGTCGCACGAGAGCGCCATGGCGATCATGGCGCGTTGGCGCATGCCGCCGGAGAACTGGTGGGGGTAGTCGTCGACGCGGCTCGCCGGCTGCGGGATGCCGACCCGCCCGAGCATGTCGATGGCGTGCTTCCTGGCCACCGACGTCGAGACCTTGTTGTGGATCCGGTAGGCCTCGATGATCTGGTGGCCCACCGTGTAGAACGGGTGCATCGCCGACAGCGGGTCCTGGAAGATCATCGCCATCCTCTTGCCGCGCAGCGAGCGCACGGTCTCCGGACGGGTGCCGACGAGCTCCTGCCCGTCGAGGCGGATCGAGCCGGTCATCCGGACCGTGCCCGGCTTGTGCAGGCCCATGATCGACATGCTCGTGACGCTCTTGCCCGAGCCCGACTCACCGACGATGCCGAGCGTCTTGCCGCGGGCGAGGTCGAAGGACAGACCGTCGACGGACTTGACGATCCCGTCGTCGGTGGGAAAGTGCACCCGCAGGTCGCGCACCGACAGGAACGCGTCGGGCGCGGGCGCGCCGAGGCCGCCGATCCCGTCGAGTGCGTTGACCGACGCCTTGCGGCCGCGGCCGGACCTCACCCGCCCCTCCTTCTCGAGGACGGACTGGTTCGAGGGCTGGCCCGAGGGGCCGGACTGGCTGGACTGGCTCATGAGGTGCGCACCCTGGGGTCGACGACGGCGTACAGGAGGTCGACGATGAGGTTGGCGACGATGACGAACACCGCGCCGAAGAGCGTCACACCGAGGACCTTGGGGAGGTCGTTGTTCGTGATGGCCTGCACGGCGTAGAAGCCGATCCCCTGCAGCGAGAACGTCGTCTCGGTGAGCACGGCGCCACCGAGCAGCAGGCCGAGGTCGAGGCCGAAGATCGTCAGGATCGGCGTCAGGGCCGAGCGCAGGCCGTGCTTGACGACGACGTCGCGCTCCTTGAGGCCCTTGGCGCGCGCCGTGCGGATGTAGTCCTCGTTCATCGTCTCGAGCATGCCGGCGCGGGTGAGGCGGGCGTAGCTGGCCGCGTAGAGGAAGGCCAGGGTGATCCAGGGCAGCAGCATGCGGTGGACGAGGTCGAGGGGACTGGTGGCGTCCATCGGGCTGGCGCCGCCGGCGTAGGTCCACTTGAGGCCGTAGCTGAAGATCGTCAGGGACAGCAGGCCGGTGAAGAAGATCGGCAGGGAGACGCCGGCCAGGGCCATGCCCATGAAGCCGCGGTCGAGGACCGAGCCGCGCCGCAGCGCCGACACGACCCCGGTGCCGACCCCGCCGACGAGCCACAGGACCGCGGCTCCGGCCGCGAGCGTCGCGGTGACGGGCAGCCGGTCGAGGATGTCGGGCAGGACCGGGTTCTGGGTGATGAACGAGTAGCCCAGGCACGGCGCCGGGCAGTGGTCGGTGCCGGCGCCGGTGTTGTAGTCGGCGCCGGCGACGATGCCCTTGACGAAGCGTCCGTACTGGACGTAGATCGGGTCGGTGAAGCCGAGCCGCACCGCGGTCTCGTGGATCTGGGCCTGACCGGCGCTCTTGCCGACGTACCGCGAGGCGAGGTCGTCGGCGGTGGCCCCGCCGATGCGGGGCACGAGGAAGAAGATGGCGAAGACGACCGCGCTCACGATGGCGAGCAGCAGGACGGCGGCGATGAGCCGGCGGATGAGGTACGTCAGCACTGTGGGGCGGCCGGGCGGGTGGTGGACGGTTCGTGACCGTCCGCCACCGTGCCTACGCCTTCACCTACTTTCGGTGGAAGGAGGTCGGACCGGACGTCCGGCGTCAGGCCCGGAGGCTCGACGCCGGACGCATCGGGTCACGGGTTGGTGACACCTGCGGCGGCGTAGTCGTAGTACGAGTAGCCGTCGTTGACGAAGATGTTCGACACGGTGTCGGGCCGGAAGAGCAGCGCCTTGTTCCAGATGCCCGGGATGACCTCGGCGTTCTCCATGACGACCTTGTCGATCTGGCCCCAGATGGCCTCACGCTTGGTCGTGTCGTTCTCCGACAGCGCCTGGTCCATGAGCTTGTCGACCTCCGGCAGCTTGATCCCGAGGTTGGTGTTGCCCGCGGGACGGATGACGCGGCTGTCGACGATCTGCTGGAGGAAGCCGAAGCCGTCCGGCCAGTCGGCGCCCCAGCTCATCACCATGAGGCCGAGGTTGTTGGCCTTGGCGAAGTCCGGCTTGCCGGCGTACAGCTTGAAGTAGTCACCGGCCGGGTAGGCCTTGAGGGTCAGCTTGATGCCGATCTTGGCGAGCGCCTGCTGCAGCGACTCGGCCGTGGCCTTCTCCTTCGGGCGCTCGGGCCGGTAGGAGATGTTGGTCTCGAAGCCGTTGGGCTGGCCGCACTTGGCGAGGGCCGCCTTCGCGGAGTCGACGTCGCCCTGCGGCTTCGACTTCGCGTTGTAGAGGTCCTGCTCCTGGAAGCCGGGGACGACGGGAGGCAGCAGGCCGGTGGCGATGTCGGCACCGATGTTGCCGCCGTAGGCGCGCTGGTAGCCCGTCTTGTCGTAGGCGAAGATGACGGCCTTGCGGCAGTCGATGTTGTTGAACGGCGCGACGTCGCTGTTGATCTGCGTGTAGCTCGTGCGCGCGCTCACGACGTCGTCCGTCTTGGCCTTGAGCGTCGGGTCGGCCAGGATCTTGCCCTGTGCCTGGGCCTGGACGCCCGTTCCGGCGAGGTCGATGTCGAGGTCACCGGCGATGAGGCGGTTGTCGAGGTCGGCGGCGTTGACGCCGATCTCGACGGTGATCTTGTCCGGCAGGGCCTTGCGGCCGGTGTCCGGGTCGCTCTTCGGGTCGTACGCGTCGTTGCGGACCAGCTCGATGCGCTTGCCGGTCTGGTACACCGAGAACTTGTACGGACCGGACGCGATGACGTGCTCCTTGTACTTCGAGCCGGTGTCCTTGGCCTGCGGCACTGGTGCGGTGGCGGGCAGCTGCGCGAAGTAGTCGAAGCCGGCGAACGGCTTGTTGAGGTGGAAGACGATCGTCTTGTCGTCCGGTGTCTCGATGGACTTCAGGTCGTCGAGGTTCTTGTCCTTGTAGACCGAGTAGCCCGCGGGGATGTCGGCGAGGAAGTCGTTGAAGTACGTCGGCCCGTTCGGGAACGTGTTCTTGTCGAGCTGGCGGGCGACGCCGTACTTGATGTCCTTGCTCGTGATCGGTGTGCCGTCCTCGAACTTGATGCCGTCGCGCAGCGTGTACGTCCACGTCTTGTTGTCCGCGCTCGGCTTGCCGAGGCCCGTGGCGAGGTCACCGACGAGCTGGTTGCCCTGCTGGCCCGGCGCAGCCTTGAAGGAGACGAGCGTGCGGGCGTAGTTGCGCAGGAAGTCCCACGAGAGCCCGTAGTAGGTGTCGCCCGTGTCGACCGAGTCCCAGTCGCTCGAGATGCCGAAGCGGAGGGTGCCGCCCTTCTTGTCCGACGGCCGGACGATCGCCTTCAGGGCCGCGTCGGCGGCCGTGGCCGCACCTGCGCCTGCGCCGCCACCGCCGCTGGGGGAGGTGCCCGGGGTCTGGCTGCCGGCGCAGGCAGAAAGACCCAGGGCGAGGGCGGCCGCGGTCGCGACCACCATCACGCGTGTGTTCTTCATGAGTGGATGCGCTCCTTCTTTTGCGGGATGCGGGTGCGGTGGTTACCGCGACCGCGGGTCGAGGGCGTCACGAAGGCCGTCCCCGAAGAGGTTGAAGGCCAGGACCGTCACGAAGATGGCCAGGCCCGGCCAGACCATGAACCAGGGGTCGATCTGGTACCACTGCGCGGCGTCGGAGAGCATGCCTCCCCAGGTGGCCCGGGGGGCCTGGACGCCGACACCGAGGAACGACAGACCCGCCTCGAAGAGGATGTTGCTCGGGATGAGCAACGTGGCGTAGACGAGGATCGGCGCGATGAGGTTGGGCAGCACCTCCATGGCGAGGATGTGCGGCGTGCGGGCGCCGAGGCTGCGCGCCGCGTCGACGAACTCGCGCTCGCGCAGCGACAGCGTCTGCCCGCGCACGATGCGCCCGATGTACGGCCAGTTGAAGAAGCCGATGATGAAGACGATGACGGCGATGCGCAGGGCGTCGCCCCTGAGCCCGAACGCCTGGTCGGGCACGACGCCGGCGAGGGCGATGGCGAAGACGAGCAGCGGGAAGGCGAGGAAGATGTCCATGGCCCGGCTGATCAGGGTGTCGACGGCGCCGCCGAAGTACCCGGCGATGACGCCGAGGGCGGTGCCGATGACCACCGAGAGCATCGTGGCGAGGAACGCGATGAGCAGGGAGATCTGCGAGCCGTAGATGATCCGGCTGAAGATGTCGCGGCCGTTGACCGGCTCGACGCCGAAGAGGAAGTCCTTCGACATGCCGCCGAAGGGCGCCGTGGGGATCTGCAGGTTGGCGTCGACGAGCTCCTGGTGGAACTCGTTCGGCGGGTGCCCGAGCGCGCCGACGATGAGCGGGGCGCAGATGGCGACGACGATGAGGAACAGCACGAAGACGCCGCCGCCGAGGGCCACCTTGTCGCGCTTGAGACGGGCCCAGGCGATCTGCCCGAGCGAGCGACCCTCGATCCTGCGCTCTCCCTGCAGCACCGCCTCCGGTTCCGCCGACGTTGCGCCGGGTTCGACCTCAAGGGGTGTGCTCACGGGCTGTACCTCCGGATCGTGACTGTGCGAGGAGGGCGAGCTCGCCCTCCGGACTGCGAAGCGACCGCCACCCTAGGCCCCCCATGACCGTCCGCAACATCTTTCAGCCGCGAAACACCGGCGGCAACCGACGTGGCCGAATCGTGACAGGGCGGAGATCTTCCGGCGATGTGGTCCTCCGGGGGGAAGGATTCCACAGCGGGCCGCATCACCGGGGGTGCGGGCCCCGCCGCTGCCACGGCGGTCGGGTGGCCCTCAGGCGTCGGTCTCGTCGTCGAAGCGCCCGAGCACGCGCTCGAGGAGGTCCTCCATCGTGACGATGCCGACCGGCGCCCGCGCTCCCTCGACGAGCGCGAGCTGGGCCCGCTCGGTCCGCAGCACCGACAGCGCGTCGAGGAGCGACAGTCCGGAGGCGACTCGCAGGAGGGGCGCCGTCACCGTCGTCACCGGCGCGCCCGGGTCGGCTCGCACGACGTCGCGCACGTGGGCGACGCCCACGGGCCGGCCCTCGTCGGTGACGACGAGCCGGGACCGGCCCGACTCGCGCGAGAGGGCCTCCGCCGCGGCACAGGACGCCGACGAGGGCACCCCGACCACGCGCTCGAGCGGCACCAGGGCCTCGGTGAGCGGTGTCGTGTCGAGCGCGATGGCGCCGGACAGGACGCGGTGCTCCGGTTCGTCGAGCTGGCCGTGCTCGTGCGCGCTGGCGAGGAGCAGCTGCAGCTCCTTCGGGCCGTGCACCTGCGCCAGCTCGTCGACCGGCTGCACCTGCACGAGACGCAGGCAGCCGTTCGCCAGGGTGTTGAGGAGGCTGAGAGCCGGACGCACGAGCCAGGTGAAACCGCGGAACGGCAGCGCGAGGACCACGGCGGACCGTTCGGGGTGCGCGATGGCCCATGACTTGGGCGCCATCTCGCCGACGACCATGTGGAGGAAGACGACGACACCGACGGCCAGCACGACGGCGACCGGGTAGGCGACCGCGTCGGGCAGGCGCAGGAACGACAGCACCGGCTCGAGCAGGTCGGCCACGGCCGGCTTGGCCAGCGAGCCGAGTCCGAGGGTGCACAGGGTGATGCCGAGCTGGGCGCCGGCGAGCATGAGCGAGAGCTCGCGCGAGCCCCGGAGGGCCGAGCGGGCCGCGGCGCTGCCCTTCTCGGCACGCTCCTCGAGGCGGTGCCGCTTGCTGGCGACGAGGGCGAACTCGGCGGCGACGAAGAAGGCGTTGAGGACGAGCAGGAGCACGGAGACGAGCAGGGCGGTCGTCATCGGTCCGCCCCCGTGCGTCCGGAGGCCCCCGTGGGGTCGGTCTCGCCGGTCTCGCCGGGCTCGCCGGGCTCGCCGGGCTCGGCGGTCTCGGTGTCCCGGTCGAGGGACTCGAGGTCGGACATGAGGTCGAGCACCTCGACGCGGACCGACGAGGGGACGTGGCGCTCGACGGCCCCGACGGTGACGCGCACCGAGACGGGCAGCCGGCGCGGCTCCGGGTCGCGGGCCCGGTCGGCGTCGGAGTCCGCGTGCGTGTCCCCGTCCCTGACCCTGTCCGTGTCCCAGTCGGCGACGCTGCCCGCGCCCGTCCCGGGGTCGGTCCAGAGGCCGCTGGCGGGGCGGCGCCGGTCGCCGGTCTCGAGTCTCGCCTCGACGACGACGGTGTCGCCGGCGACGGCGGTACGTCCGAGGTGCTCGAGGACGAGCCCGCTCACCGTCGAGTGCGTGTCGCCGCTCTCGAGCCGGAGCCCGGTGGCGGTGTCGAGCTCGTCGAGGCGCAGGTGGCCCGGCACGAGCCAGGCGTCGGCGTCGGCGTCGACGTCGACGATGCCGGCCGGTGTCGCATCGTCCTCGTCGAGGATCTCGCCGACGACCTCTTCGGCGACGTCCTCGAAGGTGACGATGCCGGCGAAGCCGCCGTGCTCGTCGACGACGACGGCCAGCTGCCGGTGGTCGGCGCGGATCTGCTCGAGGACGCGGGGCAGGGGAGCGCTCGTCGGCACCACGGTCGGCTCGGCGGCGACGGACGCCACGGTCGTCGTCGCCCGCTCCTGCCGGTCGACGGCGAGCACCTCGGCGATGCCCGCGACGCCGACGATGTCGTCACCGTCGCGGCCGGTGACCGGGAACCGCGACCAGCCGGTGTCGAGCAGCTCGACGACCCGGGAGACCGGGTCGGTGGCCCGGACGGTCGTGACGCGCACGCGCGGCGTCATGACGTCACCGGCGTCCAGCTCGCGGAAGCGCAGCCCGCCCTCGAGGACGTCGGACAGGTCGTCGTCGAGCAGGCCGCCCGCGTGCGACGCGTCGATGATGCGGCTGAGGTCCTCGGCGGTCGCCCCGTGCTCGAGCTCGTCGACCGGCTCGATGCCGACCCGGCGCAGCAGCGACGTCGAGGCGCGGTCGAAGAGCCGGACGACCGGGCCGGCCACGGTGAGGTAGGCGAGGGTGGTGCGGCTCAGGGCCCGCGCCAGGGGCACGGTGCGCGCGATGGCGAGGTTCTTCGGCGCGAGCTCCCCGAACACCATCTGGACGACGGTGGAGAAGACGAGCACCGCGGTGACGGACAGGGACAGGCGGGTCGCGTACGACATCGACGGGTCGAGCAGGTCGGCCAGGCCCGTGCCGACCAGTGGTTCGGAGACGTAGCCGACGAGCAGCGCCGTGACGGTGATCCCGAACTGCGCCGCGGAGAGGGTGAACGACAGCTGCGACGTGACCCGCAGGGCGCGCCGGGCCGCGTCGTCGCCGGCCTCGGCGAGCTCGCGCAGGGCCGTCCGGTCGACGGCGACGTAGGCGAACTCCTGGGCGACGAAGTAGCCGGTGGCCGTGGTGAGGGCGAGGATCAGCAGGACGCCGAGGGCGATGCCGAGGACGGTGCTCATGCGACCGCCACCCCGGTGAGCGGGTGGTGGGACGGGGGCGGCCGGACTGCGTCCGGCGAGGGACTATGGCCCTCCTGGGAGCCGTCGCGGGACCCGCGAGACTCGTGCCTGGCGTGTGGTCGCATGGGTGCGATCCTAGGCGAGCGCCGCACCCGGGGTGCGGTCCCGGCCGTCCCGTGACCCCCCGTCGATGGTCGCGCCGCCCGTGCCGGCGCCTACTCCGTCGCCGACCCGGCGGACTCTGCGGACTCTGCCGACTCGGGCGACTCTGCCGAGGCGCCGAGGCGGGCGGCCGCTTGGGAGATCTGGTGCGCCAGCTCGACGTCGAGCTGGGTCAGGCCCCCCTCGGAGTGCGTCGAGAGGGCGAAGCGCACCGTCGTCCAGCGGACGTCGATGTCGGGGTGGTGGTCCATCGACTCCGCGTCGGCGGCGACCTCGTCGACGAGGCGGATGCCGGTCGGGAAGTCGGGGGCCGTGAAGGAGGCCCTGATGGTGTCGCCGTCACGGGCCCAGTCCGGCAGGTCGCCGAGCTGGCGCGTGACCTCGTCGTCGTCGAGTCGTCGTGCCATCACCCCAGTAAACCGTGCTGTGGCACTATCGACGACGCCATGTGCCCGCCCGTCCCTGCCCGCGCCCTCGTCGTCGGCGCCGCCATCGTCGACGACCTGGCGCGCCCGACCCGCCTGCTGTCGGCGCGGCGTACCGAGCCCTCGGTGCTGGCCGGTGGCTGGGAGCTGCCCGGTGGCAAGGTGGAACCGGGGGAGGACGCGCTCGCGGCGCTGCACCGCGAGGTGCGGGAGGAGCTCGGCATCACGGTCCGCGTCGGCGTGCAGGTGCCCGGTCCGCTCCCCGGAGCCACGTGGCCTCTCGGCGACAGGTACGAGATGCTGGTGTGGCTGGCCGAGGTGATCGAGGGCGACCCGTCGCCCCTCGAGGACCACGACGAGCTCCGGTGGCTCGAGGTCGACGACCTGCAGGGCGTCGCCTGGCTGCCGGCCGACCTGCCCATCGTCGAGCGGATCGAGACCCTGGTGCGTGCGGGCTGACGGCCCGGACCGCCGTCGGATGCCGGACCGTGCCCGGCCCGGCCGCGCCCCGCGTGGTCGGAACCACTGCCCAACCCCTGAGAGACTGTCCCCCATGCCCCTGAAGACCCGTGCGGACATCCGCAACGTCGCCATCGTCGCCCACGTCGACCACGGCAAGACCACGCTCGTCGACAAGATGCTCTGGCAGGCCGGCGCGTTCGGCGAGCACCAGCACGTCGACGAGCGCGCGATGGACTCCGGTGACCTCGAGCGCGAGAAGGGCATCACGATCCTCGCGAAGAACACCGCGATCCACTACACGGGCAAGGCGGCCACCGACCGTGGTCTGGCCGACGGCGTCACGATCAACATCATCGACACCCCGGGTCACGCCGACTTCGGCGGTGAGGTCGAACGCGGGCTGTCGATGGTCGACGGCGTCGTGCTCCTCGTCGACGCGTCGGAGGGCCCGCTGCCGCAGACGCGGTTCGTGCTGCGCAAGGCGCTCGCGGCCAAGATGCCGGTCATCCTCTGCATCAACAAGGTCGACCGTCCCGACTCGCGCATCGCCGAGGTCGTCGACGAGGCCTACGAGCTCTTCCTCGACCTCGACGCGACCGAGGAGCAGATCGACTTCCCCATCGTCTACGCCTCGGCCAAGGCCGGCCGGGCCTCCCTCGAGCGGCCCGCCGACGGCGCGCTGCCCGAGGCCGACGACCTCGAGGCGCTCTTCGCCACGATCCTCGAGACGATCCCGGCGCCGACGTACGACGACGAGGCGCCCCTGCAGGCGCACGTCACCAACCTCGACGCGTCGAACTTCCTGGGCCGCCTCGCGCTGCTGCGGGTGCACAACGGCACGATCACCAAGGGCCAGCAGGTCATGTGGTGCCGCCACGACGGTTCGCAGCAGCGCGTCAAGATCACCGAGCTGCTCATGACCGAGGCCCTCGAGCGCAAGCCCGCCGAGAGCGCCGGCCCGGGCGACATCATCGCCGTCGCGGGCATCCCCGACATCACCATCGGCGAGACCCTCGCCGACGCCGAGAACCCGGTGCCGCTGCCGCTCATCACGGTCGACGAGCCGGCGATCTCGATGACGATCGGCACGAACACCAGCCCGCTCGTGGGTCGCGGCCCGACGAAGGGCACCAAGGTCACGGCGCGCATGGTCAAGGACCGCCTCGACAAGGAGCTCGTCGGCAACGTGTCGCTGCGCATCCTGCCGACCGAGCGCCCCGACGCGTGGGAGGTCCAGGGCCGTGGCGAGCTCGCCCTCGCCATCCTCGTCGAGCAGATGCGGCGCGAGGGCTACGAGCTGACCGTCGGCAAGCCGCAGGTCGTCACCCGCGAGGTCGACGGCAAGCTGCACGAGCCGGTCGAGCGCCTCACCATCGACACGCCCGAGGAGTTCCTCGGCCCGATCACCCAGATCCTCGCCGCCCGCAAGGGGCGCATGGAGCAGATGACCAACCACGGCACCGGCTGGATCCGCATGGAGTTCCTCGTGCCGAGCCGTGGCCTCATCGGCTTCCGCACCGAGTTCCTCACCGAGACGCGCGGCACGGGCATCGCCCACCACGTCTTCGAGGACTACGAGCCGTGGTTCGGCACCATCACGACGCGCACGAGCGGCTCGCTCGTCGCCGACCGTGCCGGCGCCGTCACCTCGTACGCGATGGTCAACCTCCAGGAGCGCGGCGTCCTCTTCACCGAGCCGACGACCGACGTCTACGAGGGCATGATCGTCGGCGAGAACTCCCGCGCCGACGACATGGACGTCAACATCACCAAGGAGAAGAAGCTGACGAACGTCCGCGCCTCCTCCGCCGACAACTTCGAGAAGATCGTGCCCCCGCGCAAGCTCAGCCTCGAGCAGAGCCTCGAGTTCTGCCGCGAGGACGAGTGCGTCGAGGTCACACCGGACGCCGTGCGCATCCGCAAGGTCGTCCTCGATGCCAACGAGCGAGCGCGCACGGCGTCCAGGGCCCGGGCGGCGGCACGCGCCGAGGGTTGATCCGCCGTGGCGGGCGTGGTGCGTGCGCTGCGTGGCTCGGCGCGGGGGGGGGGGGGGGGGGGGGGGGGGGGGGGGGGGGGGGGGGGGGGGGGGGGGGGGGGGGGGGGGGGGGGGGGGG
>NZ_JBNDHY010000084.1:0-20265 GCF_056755315.1 Monashia sp. HAY1-2A | reverse complement strand
CCCCCCCCCTCCCCCAAACGAAAAAAACAACCCCCCACATTACTACGCGTCTCGTGGGCTCGGAGATGTGTATAAGAGACAGGGGTCATGCCCCGACGCGGCCACCGGGCCCGGGTCGGGGTCAGCCGTGCGCGTCCGCCGCGGCTGCCCGGGCGGTCGCCTTCCTGCGTGCAGCCGTGGTCCGGGCGGCCGCAGCCTTCTTCTTGGCGGTGAGCGTGCTCGGGGCGACGCCGTTGGTCGCGGCTGCCGCCCGGGCGGCAGCCGTGGTGCCCTGGCCCGCGCCCGCCGTCTCCCTGGCCGCCTTCTCCTTGGCCGCCTTCTTCGCGACCTTCCGGGCGGTCCCGCCCTTCGCGGCCGCCTTGCTGGCAGGCGCCTTCGTCCCGGCCGCCTTCCTCGCGGCACTCTTGCCGGCGGCACTCTTGCCGGCGGCACTCTTCGCGGCCGCGCTCTTGACGGTGCTCGCCTTGCGCGCGGCCCGCTTCGTGGCCGACGCCTGCTGCGTCGGCGCCGCCGGCTCGAGGGCCGGGCTCTCGTCGTGCCGGGCCGGCCGCGGCGGGGCGGAGGAGGCCGGACGGGTCACCGTACGCAGCGTGCGCAGCGCAACCGAGAGTGCGGCGATGCCCGCGTGGCTCATCCGCTCGATGCCGCCGAGCGCCTGCCGGGCCCGCCCGAGGGCGTCGGCGTTGAGCTCGGACCACGCCTCGAGGCGCGCCGCCGGCTCGGCGGAGCGGTCGCTGACCTCGAGGATCGAGCGGGTCAGGCTCTCCAGCACGGCGTAGAGGTCGTCGCGCATGGCGCCGCGGGCGAGCGCGTCCCAGCGGTCCTCGCGCGGCAGCGCCGAGACCCGCGTCAGCATCGCGTCGATGCTGAAGGTCTCGGAGGCGCGGAAGTAGACGCCGACGACGTTCTGGAGGGGCTCGCCGGTGTCCTCGGCCAGCTCGATGCAGTCGAGCAGCGAGTACGCGTCGAGCAGGGACGCCGCCGACAGCGCGAGCTCCTCGGGCACGCCCTTGCCCTGCAGGTCGCCGGCGCGACGCACGAGGCGGGCGCGCTCGCTGCCCTGGAGCAGCTCGGACATCCGGCCGGCGTACGCCTCGACGCCCGGACGGAACCGGGCCACCTCGCCGGCGATGTCGAGCTCGGCCGGGCGAGAGGTGAGGAACCAGCGCACCGCCCGGTCGAGGAGCCGACGGAACTCGAGGTAGAGCGCCGTCTGCGCGGCCGTCGTCACCTGGTTGTCGGTGCCCTCGACCCGGCGCACGAACCCGGCCAGGTCGAAGACCTCGCGGCACACGACGTACGCGCGGGCGACCTGCTCCGGTGAGGCGCCGGTCTCCTCGGTGGCACGGTAGGCGAACGTGATGCCACCGCGGTTGACCATCGAGTTGGCGACCGCGTTGGTGATGATCTCGCGCCGCAGCGGGTGGGCGGCGATCTGTTCGGCGTACTTGCGGCGCAAGGGTTTCGGGAAGTAGTCCGTCAGCGTCGTCGCCAGCCACGGGTCGTCGGGCAGCGTGGTCGCGATGAGCTGGTTCTTCAGGTACAGCTTCGCGTACGCGACGAGCACCGAGAACTCGGGCGAGGACAGGCCCAGGCCGTCCTTCTGCCGGCGCGCGATCTCCGAGTCGCTCGGCAGGAACTCGAGCGCGCGGTCGAGGTCGCCGTGCTCCTCGAGGAACTGGATGAGCCGCTCGTGGACCCCGAGCATCGCGTGCTGCTGGGCGCGGGCGTTGCCGAGCAGGACGTTCTGCTCGTAGTTGTCGCGCAGCACCTGCTCGGCCACCTCGTCGGTCATCGAGGCGAGGAGGGTGTTGCGGCGCTTCGTCGTCAGCTCGCCGGTGCGGGTCAGCTCGGTGAGCAGGATCTTGATGTTGACCTCGTGGTCGGAGGTGTCGACGCCCGCGCTGTTGTCGATGGCGTCGGTGTTGACCCGGACACCGGACAGCGCGGCCTCGATGCGGCCGAGCTGGCTCAGGCCGAGGTTGCCGCCCTCGCCGACCACCTTGCACCGGAGGGCGCTGCCGTTGACGCGGATGGCGTCGTTGGCGCGGTCGCCGATCTCGGCGTTCGTCTCGGCCGAGGCCTTGACGTAGGTGCCGATGCCGCCGTTCCACAGCAGGTCGACCGGTGCGAGCAGGATCGCCTTCATCAGCTCCGCGGGCGTCATGCTCCGGGTTCCGGAGCGCAGGCCGAGGGCCTGGACCATCTGCGGCGTCACCGGGATCGACTTGGCCGAGCGCGGGAACACGCCGCCGCCCGCGCTGATGAGCGATGCGTCGTAGTCGGCCCAGGAGGAGCCCGGCAGGTCGAACATCCGGCGCCGCTCGGCGTACGACGTGGCGGCGTCCGGGTCGGGGTCGACGAAGATGTGCCGGTGGTCGAAGGCGGCCACGAGCCGGATGTGCTCCGACAGGAGCATGCCGTTGCCGAAGACGTCACCGCTCATGTCGCCGACGCCGACGACGGTGAACTCCTCGCTCTGCGTGTCGAGACCGAGCTCGCGGAAGTGCCGCTTGACCGACTCCCAGGCCCCACGGGCGGTGATCCCCATGCCCTTGTGGTCGTAGCCCGCCGAGCCACCGGAGGCGAACGCGTCGTCGAGCCAGAAGCCGTAGTCGGCGGAGATGCCGTTGGCGATGTCGGAGAACTTCGCCGTGCCCTTGTCGGCCGCGACGACGAGGTAGGTGTCGTCCTCGTCGTGGCGCACGACGCGACGCGGCGGCACGGCCTGGCCCGACACGAGGTTGTCCGTGAGGTCGAGCAGGCCGCTGATGAACAGCTTGTAGGACGCGATGCCCTCGTCCAGCCAGGCGGCGCGGTCGAGCGCCGGGTCGGGCAGCTGCTTGGCGTAGAACCCGCCCTTGGAGCCGGTCGGCACGATGACGGCGTTCTTGACCATCTGGGCCTTGACGAGGCCGAGGATCTCGGTCCGGAAGTCCTCCCTGCGGTCCGACCACCGCAGGCCTCCCCGGGCGACCTTGCCGAAGCGCAGGTGCACGCCCTCGACGCGGGGGCTGTAGACCCACACCTCGAACATCGGCCGTGGTGCCGGGAGGTCGGGGATCTTCCTGGGGTTGAGCTTGAGGGAGACGTACGACTTGTCGTGGCCGTGCTCGTCGGGCTGGTAGAAGTTCGTGCGCAGGCTCGCCTGGATGACACCGAGCAGCGCCCGGACGATGCGGTCGTGGTCGAGGCTCGCGACGTCGTCGAGGGCGTCCTTGATCCGGGTGACGATCGTCTTCTGCCGTGCGGCACGCTTGTCGCGGCCGGCCTCGGTGTCGGGGAAGGCGTCGGGATCGAACCGGGCCTCGAAGAGCTCGACGAGGCTGCGGGCCAGGCCCGTGTGCGTCCCGAGCGCCGACTCGACGTAGTCCTGCGAGAACGTCGACCCGGTCTGGCGCAGGTACTTGGCGACGGTGCGCAGGATGACGACCTGGCGCCACGTCAGCCCCGCCCCGAGGACGAGTGCGTTGAAGCCGTCGGACTCGGCGCGACCGTCCCAGACGGCACGGAAGGCGTCCTCGAACCGGCGACGCACGTCGTCGGCGGCCGACCCGGACCCGCCCCACGCGTCGGCGTCGGCGCGCAGCCCGAAGTCGTAGATGCGCAGGGTGCGCCCGTCGGGACCGCGCAGCTCGTACGGGCGCTCGTCGCCGACGTCGACACCGAGGTGGGTGAACAGGGGCAGCACCTGCGTCAGCGACAGCTCGGCTCGCCGGTAGAGCTTGAAGCGTCGCTCCTGGGCGGAGTCGCTGGACGGGTCCTCGTAGAGGTGCAGCGCCGTGGTGAGGTCGCCCTCGCCGAGCCCCTCGATGCGGTCGAGGTCCTCGACCGCGGTCGCGACGTCGAAGTCCTCCTTGTACGCCTCCGGCAGCGCCTTGGCGTATGCCGCCATGGCGCGCGCGGCGCCGTCGGTGCCCCGGGCGTTCGCGAGCGCGTCGGCGAGGTCCTCGTCCCACGTCCGGGTGGCGTCGATGACCTTCTGCTCGAGCGCGGCCTCGTCGATGTCGGGGATGTCGACGCCGGCCGGCATCCGCACGACGAAGTGCAGGCGGGCGAGGACCGACTCGCTGACGCGCGTCGTGTTGTCGATGTTCTCGCCCCCGAAGGCCTCGAGGAGCAGGGCCTCGATGCGCAGGCGGACCGTCGTGTTGTAGCGGTCGCGCGGCAGGTAGACGAGGCACGAGACGAAGCGGCCGAACTGGTCCCGCCGCAGGAACAGCTTGGTCTTGCGACGCTCCTGCAGGTGCAGCACGCTCGTGGCGATGTCGGCCAGCTGCGCCGCGCTCGTCTGGAACAGCTCGTCCCTCGGGTAGGTCTCGAGGATCTGGAGGATGTCCTTGCCCGAGTGGCTGTCGGCCGACAGGCCGGTGATCCGCAGGACCTCCTGCGCGCGCACGTCGACGAGCGGGATGTCGTGGATGGTGTCGTTGTAGGCGGCCGACGCGTAGAGCCCGAGGAAGCGCTGCTCGCCGACGCACTCGCCGTGGGCGTTGAACCTCTTGATCGAGATGTAGTCGAGGTAGACGTCGCGGTGGACGGTGGCGCGCGAGTTGGCCTTGGTGATGATGAGGATCGACGAGTCGCGCGCGGCGCGGCTCGCGGCCGGCGTCAGCACGAGGCCGCTGGCGGCACGCGGGCGGTCGTAGCGCAGCAGGCCCAGCCCGGTGCCCGGCACCTGCCGCGAGATGTCCTTGCCGTCCTCGTGGGTCAGCGAGTACTCGCGGTAGCCGAGGAAGGTGAAGTTGTTGTGCGCCAGCCACTCGAGGAACCGGGCGGCCTCGCGGGCCTGGTGCGGGTCGGTGCCGGGGGGCGTGGCGGAGCGCAGCTCGCTCGCGATCGTCAGGGCGTGCGCCCGCATCTTCGGCCAGTCCTCGACGGAGTCGCGGACGTTCTCGAGGACGTGCCGCAGCCGGTTCTCGAGGTCGGGCAGCGCGTCGTCGGGCAGCCGGTCGATCTCGAGGTGCATCCACGACTCGCGGACGAGGCCGACGCCGCCGCTCGGCACCGTCGTGCTGCCGTCGGTGACGATGGTCTGCAGCTCACCGGTGATGGTGCGCGACACCGTCATCTGCGGGTGGACGATGAGGTGGACCCCACGGTCGAAGCCACCGAGGGCGGCCACGACGGAGTCGACGAGGAAGGGCATGTCGTCGACGACGATCTGCACGACGGTGTGGGTGGTGGACCAGCCCTCGTCCTCGGGCGTGGGGTTGAAGGCGCGGACGTTGAAGGTGCCGACCGGCCGCTCGGTGGCGAACGTCCGGTGCGCCTCGGCGATGGTGGCGAGCTCGCGGGTCGGTCGCGCGAGGAGGTCCTCGGTGGCGACGAGCCGGTAGTACGCGAGGAGGAACTCCTCCAGCTCGCTCGTGTGGTCTCGGGTGGCCCGACCCCTCCTCGGGGCCGGTGCGACGGCGGCCGCCGCAGCCTTCAGGACGTCGATTCGAGTCTGTTCGAGTGACGCGGACATGCGCTCTTCGGATTCCTCACCGTGGGCCTCGGGCACGGCACGCCGTCGTGCCGGCCTCTCACCCTGCGAGCCTATCCCCGTTCCCGGTTGCGGCCACACCACCCCCTCGGCTCGTCGCGGGGCGGTGGAGATGGGCGGTGGAGATGGGCGGTGGAGGCGGGCGGTGGAGAACTGCCGGGCCGCGGCGCCGCGACTGCCTAGAGTGGGGCCATGACCGACGGCACCGGGCAGCGGGCGGCGCGCGACGCCGACCGCGCGACGCTCCGGGCCCTCGCCGATGCCCGGGCCGGCGCCCGCACGTGGTCCGACGCGCTCCTGACGCACCTGCCCGACGTCGGCGACCTCGCGACGCAACGGCTCCTCGACGCGTGGGTCGAGCAGGGCGCCGACACGCTCCGCGCCCTGTCGGAGGCCCTCGAGGAACGGCTCCTCGACCTCGGTGCCGCCGGCGCGACGGAGGCTACGGCGGCGACGGACGCGCCGCGCGTGACCGGAGCGTCCGGAGCACCAGGGGCGTCGGGCGCGGCCGCCGTCCGAGGGGCCGGAAGGGGGACGCGGTGACGGGCACGGACGGCGACGCGGCGTCGATCTCGGCCCTCGGTGGGGTCCTGCGCACGGCCGCCGACCGCCTCGTCGGCCACGTGCACGAGCTCGACGCTCCGGCCGGCCGCCAGGTGCGCCGCGGCGGACCCGACGTCACGGCCGCAGAGCGCGACCTGCTGACCCGGACGGCCACCGAGCTCGACGGCGTGGGTGGGCTGCTGCAGGCACTGACCGCCGCGACCGCCGAGAGCGCGGCGCGGCTGCGCGCCCTCGAACCGGACCTGCAGCGTGCAGGACTCGTCGTCGAGGGCCAGATCGTCGTCGAGGCACCCGGTCCGAGCCGCGTCGAGCCGCAGACGCGGCTGCGCGAGCGCGAGCGGCTCCAGGAGCTGCTCAACCGCATCACGGCGGCCCGTGCGCGCGAGCTCGCGCACCTGCGCCGCGAGCTGGAGCGATCGACCGCCGCGCTCGCCCGGCTCTCGGACAGGTGCCGCGCCGGCGCGTGACGGGCGCGAGCGCGCGGTCTGCAGGGTCGGCGACGGTGATGGGACGAGGGGTGCCGAGCACGTGGCATAGCGTGTCGCCCATGAAGATCTCCGAGACGATCTCGTACGTCGCCGCTCCGGACGCCGTGTTCGCCATGGTCACCGACCCGCACTTCCAGGAGCGCAAGTGCGTCGAGGCCGGGGCCCTGCGCCATGAGGCCGCCGTGAGCCCCACCGGCGACGGCGCCCGCGTCGTGACCCGGCGTGACCTGCCGACCGACGGGCTGCCCGACTTCGCCAAGTCCGTCGTCGGCGGCACGCTGTCGATCACCGAGACCTACGAGTGGTCCGGCGCCGCGCCCGATGCCAGCCGCAAGGGGACCCTGACCGTCGAGGTCGCCGGCGCGCCGGTCGCGATGCGCTCCGACGTGCGCCTGTCCCCCACCGGCGCCGGCACGACGATCAGCATCGAGGGCGACCTCAAGGCCTCGATCCCGCTGCTCGGTCGCAGGATCGAGAAGGCCGCCGAGCCGGCCGTCGTCAACGCCATCCGCAGCGAACAGCGCACGGGCCGGGCCTGGCTCGCCGAGCGCGGCTGACCCCGCGCCCTCCAGGCGAGAGGCCGGCCGCGTGGGCCGGCCTCTCGCACCGGCGCGCGCTCAGCCCATGTGCGGGTAGGCGTGGTCGGTCGGCGGGACGAAGGTCTCCTTGATCGAGCGGACGCTGGTCCAGCGCAGCAGGTTCTGCGCCGCACCCGCCTTGTCGTTGGTGCCGGACGCGCGTCCCCCGCCGAAGGGCTGCTGGCCGACCACCGCACCCGTCGGCTTGTCGTTGATGTAGAAGTTGCCGGCCGCGAAGCGCAGGCGCTGCGTCGCATCGGCGATGGCGCGACGGTCCTGGGCGATGATGGAGCCGGTGAGGCCGTACGGTGCGAAGCGCTCCATCTGGTCGAGAACGGCGTCGTACCGCGCGTCGGGGAAGACGTGGACCGACAGGATCGGCCCGAAGTACTCGGTGCGGAACGACTCGTCGGACGCGTCCCCGACCTCGAGGACCGTGGGGCGCACGAACCAGCCCACCGAGTCGTCGTACGTGCCGCCGGCGATGACCTCGATGCCGTCCGTGGCGTGCGCCCGGTCGATGGCGTCCCGGTGCTTGGCGAATGCCCGCTCGTCGATGACGGCGCCCATGAAGTTGGACAGGTCGGTGACGTCGCCCTGGGGTAGGCCGTTCGTGATGTCGACGAGGTCGGACCGGATGCGGTCCCACACGGAGGCGGGAACGTAGGCCCGCGAGGCGGCGGAGCACTTCTGGCCCTGGAACTCGAACGCGCCGCGGATCATCGCGGTGCGCAGCACGTCCGGGTCGGCGCTCGGGTGGGCGAGGATGAAGTCCTTGCCGCCGGTCTCGCCGACGAGGCGCGGGTAGGTGCGGTACCGGTCGAGGTTCGTGCCGACCTCGTGCCACAGGCGCTTGAAGGTCGGGGTCGAGCCGGTGAAGTGGATGCCGGCGAGGTCCTCGTCGGCCAGGGCCGCCCTGCTGACCTCGACGCCGGTGCCGGTCACCATGTTGATGACGCCGGGCGGCAGGCCCGCCTCCTCGAGCAGCTCCATCGTCAGCGTGGCGGCCAGCTGCTGGGTCGGGCTCGGCTTCCACACGACGGTGTTGCCCATGAGGGCCGGGGCGGTCGGCAGGTTGCCGGCGATCGCCGTGAAGTTGAAGGGGGTGATGGCGTAGACGAAGCCCTCGAGCGAGCGGTAGTCCGACCGGTTCCAGATGCCCTTGGCGTGCAGCGGCGGCTGCTGCTCGAGGATCTGGCGCGCGAAGTGGACGTTGATACGCCAGAAGTCGATGAGCTCGCAGGCTGCGTCGATCTCGGCCTGGTAGGCGGTCTTGCTCTGGCCGAGCATCGTCGCGGCGTTGAGGCGCGCGCGCCACGGGCCGGCCAGCAGCTCGGCGGCCTTGAGCAGGATGGCGGCGCGGTCGTCGAAGGACAGCGCGCGCCACATCGGGGCGGCGGCCTTGGCCGCGTCGACGGCGGCCTGGCCCTCCTGCACCGTGGCGTCGCGCAGGGTGCCGAGCACCTTGGCGTGGGCGTGCGGCTGACGCACCGCGATCTCGGGGCCCGTGCCCGTGACCCGCTCACCGCCGATGGTGTGCGGCAGGTCGCGCCGGCTGGAGCCCAGCTCGGCCAGGGCGACCTCGAGCGCCTTTCGCTCGGGCGAGCCCGGCGCGTAGTCGAGCACCGGCTCGTTGGCCGGTGCGGGCACGTGGGTCACGGCGTCCATCACAATCTCCTGCGGGTTGGCGCGGTCTTCTGCCCGACACGGGCGATGGGGTGGCCCGCCTCGTGGGCGGGACCACCCCATCGTTCCATGACGTCGGGCGTGCCCGGCAGCGTCGTCAGTGCAGGACCGGGATGCCCCACGGGTACCGGAACGCCTGGCCGCGGTTGGCCGCCATCGCGGCCCGGACGTGGAACCACAGCGCGGCGACCACCGCCACGATCCACACGATGACCGCGATGGGGATGAGGATGACCGTGAAGAACATGAGCCAGCCGACGATGATGGCGGCCCACACGGCGAGGTTGAAGTTGAAGGAGCCGGCGGCGGCCTGTCGCACGAAGGCGCTGCGGTCCTTGTAGGCGACCCAGATCAGGAGTGGGCCGACGAAGCTGAGCCAGCCCACGGACACGACGGCTGCGACGATGGCGGCCAGGTGTCCCAGGATCGCCCACGTGCGCTCGTCGCTCGTCGGGGTCAGGGCCTGCCCGGACGGGTTGGGAATCGGGTGTGTCATGGCTCCATCGTGGCCCCGACCGGGCTCCCTGCGCTGCCGGGGACGGCCCTGATCGGACCCTGACCGGCCCCTGACTGCTGCGGAGGAGGAGGTCAGGTGCCGGCGCCGACGGCGTCCTCGACGGTGAGCGAGCAGACGGCGCTCGTCTCGGCGGCGATGCCGAGCGTGCGGAGCAGGGTCAGAGCCATCTCGTGGTGGCCGCGGGCGCTCGGGTGGAAGGAGTCGTCCAGCCATCCCTCGGGTGCGACCTCGGCGCCCGCGGCGTCGGCCGCCTGACGCCACGAGGCCGCATGGTCGACGACGAGGACACCGAGCGCCTCGCCGACCTCGCGCACGGCGTCGGCGTAGAGGGCGATGAGCTCGGGCGTGCGCGGACCGTCGGCGAGCACCGGGGGCGGCGTCTGGAGCACCACGGTGGCCCCGATGTCGCGCGAGCGCTGCACGATCTGGTCGATGCGGTAGCGGTAGGCGCGGATGCCGTCGGCCCCCGCGACGATGTCGTTCGTCCCGAACATGACGAGGACGACGTCGGGGCTGAACCGACCTGCGCGCCAATGGAACTCAGGGAGCAGGTCCTCGGCCGTCGTCCCCGAGACCCCCGAGTTGACGACGGCGTCACCGCGGCGGCCGAGCTCGCCACGGACGCGCTCCGCGAAGTGCTCGACGTAGCTGCGCCGGCCGTGGGTGTGCACGACGCCCTGCGTGATGCTGTCACCGAGGAACACCCAGGTGACCGGCGGGCCGGCGAGGATCTCCCGGAGCCGGTCGGCGTCCCGGCGTGCGTACTCGTCAGCGGTGAAGTCCATTACCGCAACGTAACAACCCCTCCGCCCGCCGCGACCCCCCTCGCCCAGCAGGTGGGACGCTCACGCGACGTCGCTGCCCGCCGCGGGCGACCACGCCGCCGCGTCCGGTCCGTCCTGGGCGAACGGCCACGGTGCCGGGGCGTCGAGTCCGTGCAGCGTCGGCTCGACGGGCAGGCGGTCGGCGAACCGGGCCACGGCGCCGGCCACCGCGCGGTCGGCGAGGATCCTGCGGTGTCCGAGGCCCACCGTGCTGAGCAGCCGCGCGCCCGGCCAGGACCGGACGAGTGCGGCCGACGCCTCGTGCGGCACCTCGCGGTCGCCGAGGTCGTGGACGACGAGAAGGTCCGGGCGACCGGGGCCTGCCGCGGGTCCGAGGCGGGGGTCGGCCGCGCGCTCGAGGTCGCCCCCGAGCCGGACGAGGTCGAGCTCGGAGACGGCGTGGCCCGTGCGTCGTCGGGCCCTCGCCTCGAGACGGCGCACCGTCCGCGCGCCCAGTCCGAGGTCGGCGCGGAGCCGCTCGACGAGGTGTGGAACCCCCGGCACCGGCGCGACGAGGACGAGCCGCTCGGCACCGACCCACCCGTCGCGCAGGGCGAGGAGCGCGGCCAGGGCACCCATCGAGTGCGCGACGACCGCTCGCGCCGGGCCGAAGCGGGCAGCCACCGCATCGAGGGACCGACCCAGCTCCACGGCGTCGCTCGTCCCGTCTGCGTGACGCCCCCGGTCCGAGTGCCCGTGACCGAGCCCGTCGAAGGCCACCGCCTGCAGGCCGGCGTCGGTCAACGGCCCGACGAACGGCAGGAGGTGCTCGAGGGTCCCGCCCCAGCCGTGGACGAGGTAGACCACCGGGCCCTGCCCCCACGACCACCCCCGGACGACCCGCCCCTGCACCGGCACCTCGAAGGGCGCACCGAGCAGCTCGCGCACCGTGGGCGCCGGGTCGTCGGGCGGAGGCGCGGCGACGAGGCCGCTGCGCGCGACGCGGGGGACGCGGGGGACGCGGAACCACACGCCTTCGAGCAGGCGCGCCGCCAGGGGCGGAGCCAACCGGTCGAGGGCTCGCAGAGCCATCGACGATGGCGTCCGAACGATCGTGCTTTTCTGTGATGCTGGATAAGCCATGACGGTCCTTCCGGGGATGGGCCCCTGCGGTGGGCGGTCGGAACGCGGTCAGGCCGACCGGGCGACCGGCCGGCACGCGTCGAGGAGACGCTCGAAGGCCCGGCCGGCGCGGGCCCGAGCCCCGGCGTCGCGGAGGAGCCGGCTGGCCTGGTGGTGCGCCAGGACGATGCCCTCGAGCTCGTAGGCGAACTGCTCGGGCTCGACGTCGGCGCGGAAGTGCCCCTCGGCGACGGCCGTGCCGACGATGAGCGCGACCGACTCCTGCTTGTCGCGCTCGGCACGCACGAGCTCGTCGCGCACGGGCCCCTCCTGGTCGTCGAACTCGCTTGCGGCGTCGACGAAGATGCAGCCGCCGCCGTACCCGTTCGACTGCCACTCGAGCCAGGCGTCGAAGAAGGCGCGAAGACGCGGCTCGCCGCGCGGCGATGCCAGGGCAGGGCGCAGCACGACGTCGGTGAACCGCTCACGGGCGTGCCGGAGCACCTCGACCTGCAGGGCCTCCTTGGAGGCGAAGTGGGCGTACAGCCCGCTCTTGCTCAGCTTGGTGGCGGCGGCCAGCGTGCCGATCGTCAGGCCCCCGAGCCCGACGCGGGACGCGAGCTCGGCCGCCTCGTCGAGGACCGCCTGCTTCGTCGCGTCACCCTTGCCCATGGACCCATAAAAGCACGACCGTTCGGCCTAGGCAAGAGCCGTGGACCGCCCAGACGGTCAGACGCCCTCGCGACCCGGGTCGAGCCAGTCCCGCAGGATCGGGCGCCACACGGCGACGCTGTCCGGCACCACGGACTCCGGCTCCTCGTCGACGATCCGGACCAGCTCGGGGAGGTCGACCCATGCGCCCCACGACACCTCCTCCAGCTGCCAGCGCACCGGCCCGTCCCACGTCGCCGTGTAGCGGAAGGCGCGGTAGCGGGTCGCGGCGTCGGCGTAGTCGGCGACCCCGAGCGGCACGAGCGGCACGCCGTGCACCCCGAGCTCCTCCTCCAGCTCGCGGAGCGCCCCGTCGCCGGGCTCCTCCCCCGCCAGCACCACGCCACCGGCCGCGAAGTCGAGCAGGCCGGGGTACACGTCCTTCGTCGTGGTGCGCCGGTGGAGGTACACGCGACCGTCCGGGTCCCGCACGACGATCGAGGACGCCGCGTGGCGCAGGTTGCGCGACCGCATCACCGACCGGGGCGCGCTGCCGACGACGCGTCCGGCCTCGTCGTAGAGCGCGACCTGCTCGCCCACCGGGATCCCTTGCGACTCAGGCGAAGAAGCCGCGCACGTCGTCGAGCTCGGTGACGTCGTACCAGAGCAGCTCGTCGGCTTCGTCGTCCGGTCCTGCTGCCGACACCTCGTCGTCGACGTGGAAGGACGCGACGCGTGACAGGGGCAGCGGTGCGGTGACGACGACCCGCGACACCGGCGCTCCGCCGCTCGGGACCGCCCGGTGCACGACGGCATCGGCATCGGCGTCGGCGGAGGCCACGACCCGGCGGTCCGCGCGCGCGACCCGCAGGCCGCCGGCCGCGTCGACGGCATCGCTGAACGCGGCGTACTCGAGGTCCTCGAGGTCATGGCCCGGCGCCGACGCCTCGAGCGCGGGCGTCACGGCGAAGGCGAGGCGTGGCGTCCCCGGACCTGCGGACAGCCGTCCGGACGACGCGAGCTCCTCGAGCCCGTCGCGCCCGAGCGGCACGTAGACGCGGACGACGGGCATCAGGACTCCCTCCCGCTGCGCAGCTCCTCGAGGGACTCGAGGATGGACTGGCCGAGCACGTCGACGTCGGGCATCGCGCCGCGGTCGGCGTTGAGGCCGTAGTACACGCCGCCGTCGTAGGAGGTGATGCCGATCGACAGGGCCTGCCCCTTGGCGAGCGGCGTCACCGGATAGGTCGAGAGCATCTTCGCGTCCCCCGCGTAGAGCGGCGTCTGCGGCCCGGGCACGTTGGTGATCATGACGTTGTAGAGACGCCGCGACATCGCCGAGCCGACGCGGGCGCCGAGGGCGTGCAGGGTCGGCGGCGCGAAGCCCGCGAGGTTGGCCAGCGACGTCGCGCCCACCGCCTGGCCACCCTCCATCTGCTGGCGCATCGCGAAGGCGATCTGGTGCAGCCGCATCGAGGCCCCGGGCTCGCCGACGGGCAGGTTGACCACGCAGGCCATGACCTGGTTGGCGTACATGCCCGACGGGTCGTCGCCGTAGATGCTCACCGGCACCATGGCGCGCACCGTCGTGGCCGCCGACACCGGCTCGCCGCGGCCCAGCAACCACGTTCGGAACCCGCCCGCGATCGTCGCGAGCACGACGTCGTTGATCGTGACGTCCTCGGCGTAGGCGCCCCGCGCGAGGCACGCGCGCACCCGCCGGTAGTCCTCGAGGTCGGTGGCGATCATGACCCACCGCCGGGCCGAGCCGATCTCGGCGTTGAGCGGGGAGTCCGGCGCCGGCCGGGCCGCCGTGCGGGCGACCGTGGACAGCAGGTGGCCCGCCGACTCCGCGGCTCGGACCGCGACGTTGAGGGCGTCGTTGACGCCGCCGCGGACCAGGTCGACGACCTGCGTCGGGCGCCGGACCGCGTCGACGAGCGCCTCGGTGACGAGCTCGACAGAGGACGGCGACCGCTGCGGGTCCCAGGGGACGAGCTCCTCGTCGAGCTCCCCGCCCTTGACCGCGTCGACGAGGACGTGCGCGATGTCGAGCGCGTTGACGCCGTCGATGAGGGCCTGGTGGGTCTTGGTGACGATCGCGAACCGGCCGCCCGAGAGGCCCTCGACGAGGTACACCTCCCAGAGGGGACGGGTGCGGTCCAGGCGCCGCGGCTGGACCCGGGCGACGAAGTCCTGCAGCTGGCGGTCCGTGCCGGGGCGGGGCAGCCCGGCGCGGCGCACGTGGTAGCTCATGTCGAACGACTCGTCGTCGACCCAGACCGGGTTGGCGATCCGCCCCGGCACGTCGCGGACCTTCTGCCGGAACCGTGGGATGGCCCCGATGCGGCTGCCGATGATGCCGACGAGCCGGTCGTAGTCGAAGCCCTCGCGCGGTGGCTCGAAGACCATGACCGACCCGACGTGCATCGCGGTCGTCGACTCCTCCAGGTAGAGGAACGACGCGTCGAGCGAGGTCAGCCGGTCGGACATGGTCACACTCTGCCAGACCCCCACATCTAGGATCGTGGCCATGCGTGTGATCCGGGCCCTGTCACCCGTCGTCTGCGTCCTCGCGCTCGCGGGTACCGCCGCGTGCAGCACCACCGGCGCCGGCGCGGGCACGTCGGCCGCCGGCGTCGGGGCCACCGGCACGGTCAGGCGGCTCGCGGTGACGATCACCGGCAGCACCGTCACCCCGGCGCCGGCGCAGGTCGACGTGCCGGTCGGCTCGACGCTCGAGCTCGTCGTCACGAGCGACCACGACGACGAGCTGCACGCCCACGGGTTCGACCAGGAGGTGCAGCTGCGGGCGGGCACCCCGGCGACGCTCCGGCTCACGGCCAAGGACCCCGGCCTCTACGAGGTCGAGACGCACGAGCCCGCCCTGACGCTGCTCACCGTCGCGGTCCGCTGAGCGGGTCGGACGCGTCGTGACCGCCGCACCCGACGGCCTCGCGCCGGGGCTCGCCCCCGTGCTGGCGCCGGCGCTCGCCCCGGCGCACGGCGTCGGGAGCCGCGGGGACCTGCCCCTGCCCTTCACCGCCCTCGTCGTGGCCGCCGTGTCGGCCCTGCTCATCTCGTTCGTCGCCATCGGCGTGCTCTGGCGCGAGCCCCGGCTCCGCCGGGACCAGGGCCTGCCGCTGCCCCTGGCCGTGGGTCGGGTCCTCGACTCGCGATGGCTGCGCGTCCTGGCTCGGCTCGCCGTCGGGGCCGTCACGGTGTGGACGCTCGTGGCGCTCGTCGGTGGGCCCGACTCGGCCCGCAACCCGGTGCCGCACGTCGTGTACGTCTGGTTCTGGGTGGGTCTTGCCTTCGGCTCCATGCTTCTCGGGCCGGTGTGGCGTGTCGTCAACCCGCTGCGTCTCGTGCACCGCCGGCTGCTCGCGCTCGCGAAGGTGCCGCCGGACACCGCCGTCGCCCGCTACCGGGCCGGACTCTGGCCGGCGGCCCTCGGGCTTGCCGCGTTCACGTGGCTCGAGCTCGTCGCGACCGACAACACCGACCTGCTCGTCCTGCGGCTCGTCATCGGCGCGTACGTCGCAGTGACCGTCCTCGGCTCGGTGGTCTTCGGCCCGGCCTGGTTCGACGAGGCCGACCCCTTCGAGGCCTGGTCGCGCCTCCTCGGCCTGCTGTCCCCGCTCGGACGTCGGCCCGACCGCCGTTGGGTCCTGCGGACGCCGCTGCACGGCATCAACACGCTGCGCGGCACCCGCGGGCTCGTCGCGACGGTCGCCGTCATGCTCGGCAGCACGGCCTACGACGGGTTCTCGGCGAACCTGTCCTGGTCGACGTTCGTGCAGAGCTCGCCGTTGCCCTCGGTCCTGCTCAAGACCGGCACGCTCGTCGGCTTCTTCCTGCTCGTCGCGGTGACGATCTGGCTGGCCTCCGTCGTCTCGGTACGCCTCGCCGGCGAGCCCGTCGGCCGCTCGAGGGAGTTCGTCAGCGACATCGCCCCGTCGCTCGTGCCCATCGCCGGTGGCTACGTCGTCGCGCACTACTGGTCGCTGCTCGTCTACCAGGGGCAGTACGCGTGGGTCCTGCTCACCGACCCCCTCGGCACCGGCGCCGACCTCCTCGGCACGGCCCACCTCGTGCCGAACGACGCCTTGATCCAGCCGACGCTCGTGGCCACGATCCAGGCCGTGAGCATCGTCGTCGGCCACCTGCTGGGCGTCCTGGCAGCGCACGAGCGCGCCATCACCGTGCTCCCGCGTCGGGCCGCCGTCATCGGCCAGGTGCCACTGATGGTTGTGATGATCGTCTACACCCTCGGTGGGCTGACGATCCTCTTCACGCCCTGACGGCCTGTCGACGCCACCCGACGCGTCGCCGCCGACCGAGCGACCCCTGCTGCGGCACCGTCCACGGAGCCACCTGCGATGCGAGGTCGGCCACCGCGCGGCGCAGCGCCGAGTCGGGGGCGTGCTCGACGACGGAACGTCCGGCGAGCATCGCACCGTCGACGGCCTCGGGGTCATCGGGCACGAACCGGACCCCGCCGAGCCCGGCGAACCGCGCGAGCGAGTCGGCGATGCGGCCCTGCGGCCGCGACCCGACGGCCGAGGCCCGCACCCGGTTGACGACCGGTACGGGGTCCCCCGAGGGGACGGTACCGAGCTCCTGGAGCCCCCGGACGAAGCGCTGCAGGCCGACCGGGTCGCCGCCGCCCACGGCGACCACGAGATCGGAGACGGCGAGCGCCGTCAGGGTCGCCTCGTTGCGTCGCGGGGCCGAGGTGTCGTAGCTCAGCTCCTCGTCGTCCTCGAGGCAGAAGCCGCAGTCGACGACCACGGCGTCGACGAGCGAGCGGGCAAGGTCGAGAACGCGCTCGAGCGCGCCGGCGCGCACCTCGGGCCAGCGTTCGGCCTTCGGCAGGCCGGTCAGCACGCGCAGGCCCCGGACGACCTCCGGTGCGATGCGGGCCAGCGCGGGCAGGTCGAGCAGGCCTTGGTCGGCAGCACGGCACGCGGCCGCCACACCAGGGGCCTCGTCCAGCACGCCGAGCGCCTGCGCGACGCACCCACCGTAGGTGTCGGCGTCGACGAGCAGCACGGACACCCCACGGGAGGCGAGCTCGGCGGCCAGGGTCGTGGCCACCGTCGTTCGGCCGGGAGCCCCGTTCGGCCCCCACACCGCCAGGACCGGTGCCCGGCTCGGCCGCCCGGTGAGGACATCGGGGGCGCCCGCGTCGCGGGAGTCCGGGTCCAGGTCGCCGGTAGCGGCCGGAGCGGACGCGCCTCGAGGGGTCCACCCGACCGGCTCGTCCGCGGGCGAGGGAGGGAGCACGTCGGCGGGCCCGGGGTCGCCACCGGCGACGTGGGCCCCCTCCCCCACGGCAGCGCCGGGAGCGGCGTGACCGAACGCGGCCTCGAGGGCGTCGGCGTCGTCGGGGACCCGGTCCGCGAGTGCCTCGGCGAGACGCTCGGGCTCAGCATCGACGGGAACCACCCGGTGGATGGACAGCTGCCGCAGGCGCCGCTCGGCGTCCTCGTCCGCCCCGGGGACGAGCCCGACGACGACGAAACCGCTGCGGCGCAGTCGGTCCACGACCTCGAGGTCGAGCCCGCGCAGGTCCCACGAGACGACGGCCACCGAACCGAGGCCGGCCTCGGCGACCGACAGCAGCTCGGCCACGTCCGCGCACCGGCGGGCGATCGTCACCCCCGGCAGCGCCTCGAGGGCCTCGGCGACCGGCGACTCCCACCGGGGGCTCAGGCCGGTCAGGACCTCGGTCATGACCCGGGACCCGAGACGGCCCCGACGACCGGGACGAGCGTGAGCCGGGCGTCCCCGTCGACGGCCTCGACCAGCGGCGTGACCTTCTCGCTCGGCACGAGCAGCTGGACCGAGGTGGTCGCGTCGGAGCCGAAACCGCTCTGGCTGGTCAGGACCGCCGACACGGCCGCGGCCTGGATGAGCCGCGTCGTGCGGGCGGCGGCCGCATCGGACGTCGTGGCGGCGCGCGGCGTGACGAACACGTCGACGCGCGTGCCGCGAGCCAGCCCCTGGGCGGACGCGGCATCGGCCCTGACGGTGACGCGCTGCACGTCGACCTGGTCCCCGCTGCCCACGGCCGAGGCCGGCACGAGCTCGCCCGCGCGGACGTCGCGCAACAGGTACGACCCGACCGGCGCCGGGGCGTCCGCGGTGAGGTAGGTCGACAGGCCCTCGCCCAGCTGGACGTCGGCGCGCACGAACGACGAGGCCTCGACGCGGTCACCCGCGACGAGGTCGCTGCCGGCGACCCACACCGGCACCCGGTCGTCGGCACTCGCGACCGCCTTGGCCCCGAGCGTCGCCGCGAGCACGACGAGCAGGACACCGACGACGAGCCGACTGTCACGCCAGCCCGGTCGCTCGAGGCGTCTGGCAACCGGCCGCGCCAGCTCGGACATGGGACCCCCTGTGTGACGATGCGAAGCACGAACCGTGATGAACCGGGCGAACCGGCACAGCGCACATCCTGCACCAGCGCGCACGCCATCGCCCACCGACGTCGACACCTGTGGATGGCGACGGCTCACCGCAGCCACGGGGCCTACCATGTGGCGGTCGGACGCAGCCGTACCCGACGTCCGGCCGCTGCAGGGGATGCGGGAGGGTCGGGTACGCGCCGCCCTGGACGGGTACGGACGCCGTGAGGCGCCCGGACCACCACGACGTCCCGCCAGGGCACAGCGCCGGGGTGACCGACGCCACCACAGCACGACGCGGTCCTGCCGATCGCCGACACGACAAGGAGCGGACGTGGCCCAGCGGTTCCTGCAGCTCGCCGAGGTCTCCGAGATCCTCAACATCTCCTCGGCCCAGGCCTATGCGCTCGTGCGCTCGGGTGAGCTACCGGCCATCAAGATCGGCGGGCGCGGCCAGTGGCGGGTGGAGGTCAGCGAGCTCGAGGCCTACATCGAGCGGATGTACGCCGAGACCCGCTCCTTCGTCAAGGCGCACCCGTTCGGCGGAACCGTGGACGACGTGTGAGCGGCCGCCACGTCCCTCCTGCCGCGGCGCCGGGTCAGGCGAGCCGGCGCACGGTGGCCAGTGCGGCGAACGGGACGACGACCGACCCGCTGACGTTGTCGCGTCGGCGCGGCTCGTCGGGGGCGTGGACGGCCAGCTCGAGGTGGTCCGACCCCACCATGTCGATGGTGCCCGTGGACTGACGGCCGTCGAGGTCCGCCAGCTCGACGGGCGCGCGGTCACGGCTGAGGACCCGCAGAGCCGCGCCCAGGCCGAACCGCCGGGTGACGACCGAGGGTGTACGCGCCCCGCGGCCCAGCCCCGCCAGCGACCGCACCGCGGGGAGGGCCACGAGCACCTGGCGGTCGGCCGCGGGCTCGAGGAGCACCCAGTCCGGGCCGACGTCGCGGACAACCCCCGCGAGCACCCGGCCGGGAAGACGCAGGGAGACCGCACTCGCGCCCAGCTGCGCCAGGAGCCGGGTGTGGAGGTCCAGCTGGGCGCGCTCGCGCCGCACCCGGTCGGCCACCTCGGTGACGAGGCCACGGGCCTCGTCGGCATCGACCTGGGCCTCGAGGTCGTCGAAGAGCCGTTCCCAACGCATGGCACCACTGTGGCGCCTGCAGCCCGATGGCGCGACCCGAGTCATCCACAGGCATCGAGGCTCAACTGTGGCCAAACGCAGGCAAACTGCATTGAATGAGCCCATGAACCGGGGAACGAGCGGGTCCAGGTCACGGAGTGCACCTCTCCGACCTCCGCCAGGTCGTGTGCAGGAGCAGGGCGGCCGGGTCCGCGCCGCGGCGTGGGCTGCGGTCGGAGTCGGGGTCGCCTCGGGGGCCGCCCGCCTCCTCGTCGAGGTGGCTGCCTCCGGCCCGCGCACGGCCGACTCAGCCCGGCCGGACCAGCTCGTGCTCGTCGGGCTGGCCTGGCTGGGTGCCGCCCTGGCCCTGTGGCTCGCTGTCGGGTCCGGGTTGGCGCTCCTGGCCCTGCTCCCCGGCGCTGCGGGGCGGCTCGCCGCAGGGGTGGCCGAGCGCGTCACCCCGCTCGCGGTTCGCAAGGTGCTCACCGTGCTGCTCGGAGCCTCCGTCGGCTCGCTCGCCCTGCCACCCGCCTCGCTCTCCTCGGCCGGCAGCGCACCGGTCGCGGCTCCCGCCCGCGGCGGCGAGCCAGGAGGGCTCGGCGCAGCGGGTACCCGGGGCGCTTCCCGCGGGGGCGGAGGGCCGGACGCGGCGCCGGCCGTCCCCGGACCCGGGTTCCTGCCGTCGATGCCGGGTGACGCAGTCGGCCGGGACCGGCCCGAACACCGGTCGCTGGCGGCACCCGTCGGGCCGGGCTACCGACCCAGCGCGGACCACGGCGCTCCCTGTCTCTTATACACATCTCCGAGCCCACGAGACGCGTAGTAATCTAGGGTGGGGGGGTTTTCTGGGGGAGAAGGGGGGGG
>NZ_JBNDHY010000083.1:0-20334 GCF_056755315.1 Monashia sp. HAY1-2A | reverse complement strand
AGCAGCTCGGCGACGAGCGTCGGGTAGCCGCTGACGTCCTCGAGCCCGAGCGGGAAGGTGTCCGTGCCGTCGTAGTCGCCCCCGATCCCGACGTGCTCGATCCCGGCCACCTCGCGGACGTGCTCGACGTGGTCGGCGACCTGGGCCACCGTGGCGTCCGGCTTGGGGTGCTCGCGGACCCAGGTGGCCGTGAAGCGGCCGAACGCCTCCCAGTCCTTCGCGTCCACCCCGACCTCCGCGGCGGCCGCCGCGGCCTCGACCCGCCAGGCAGCGGTGTCGGGGGAGACGAACTCGGGCACGAAGGTCACCATGCAGACCCCGCCGTTGGCCGGCAGCGTCGCGAGGACGTCGTCCGGAACGTTGCGGGGCGTGTCGCAGAGCGCGCGCGCCGAGGAGTGGCTGAAGACGACGGGCGCCTCCGTGGTGGCCAGGGCGGCGCGCATCGTCGTGGCGGCGACGTGGCTCAGGTCGACGAGCATGCCGAGCCGGTTCATCTCGCGGACCACCTCGCGGCCGAAGGCGGTGAGTCCGCCGACGGCCGGCTCGTCGGTCGCCGAGTCGGCCCAGGGCGTGTTGTCGTTGTGGGTCAGCGTCAGGTACCGGACGCCGAGCGTGTGGAGGGCGCGAAGGGCCGCGAGGGACGAGCCGATGGAGTGCCCGCCCTCGGCCCCGAGCAGGGAGGCGATGTGGCCACTGGCGCGGGCGGCGTCGACGTCGTCGGCGGTCAGGGCCAGGGCGAGCTCACCCGGCCACGTGGCCACCATGCGGTGCACGGCGTCGACCTGCTCGAGGGTCGCGACGACGGCGGCGTCGCCCTGCAGGGTGCTCGGCACGAAGACGGACCAGAACTGTGCCCCGACACCGCCCTCGCGCAGCCGCGGGATGTCGGTCCGGGTGCTCGTCACCCGAGCCGACAGGTCGAGCGCCTCGAAGTCGTACCGCGTCAGCTCCCGGGCGGCCCAGGGCAGGTCGTTGTGGCCGTCGAGGAGGGGATGCTCGGCGAGCAGCCGACGTGCCCGGGCGAGCGCCTCCTGATGCGTCCCGGCGCGGCTGTCGGGGCTGTCGGCGATGTCGGGGTCGCCGGTCGTGGGGCGCTGGCCGTCGGCTCCGAGCATGTCCGACATTGAACACCCCGCCATCTAGAGTGGACGCATGGCCCCTCCCCATCCCACCGAGCGCAGCGTCGCCCTCGTCACCCTCGGCTGCACCCGCAACGAGGTCGACAGCGAGGAGCTCGCGGGGCGCCTGCTCGCGGAGGGGTGGCGGCTCGTCGACGACGCGTCGCAGGCCGACGTCGCGGTCGTCAACACGTGCGGGTTCGTCGAGCAGGCCAAGAAGGACTCCATCGACGCGCTCCTCGAGGCCAGCGACCTCAAGGAGCACGGGCGCACCCAGAAGGTCGTCGCGGTCGGCTGCCTCGCCGAGCGGTACGGCAAGCAGCTGGCCGACCAGCTGCCCGAGGCCGACGCGGTGCTCGGCTTCGACTCCTACCGCGACATGAGCGTGCACCTGCGCACCCTGCTCGCGGGTGGCCACGTCGAGAGCCACGCGCCGGGCGACCGGCGTGCCCTCCTGCCGCTGTCGCCCGTCGCACGCCAGGCGGGCGTCTCGACGGTCGCGCTGCCGGGCCACGGCGACGCGTCCGTCCCTGCTGCGTCAGCGCCCGCCGGGTCGACGCAGGCGCTCCCGACCGAGGACGCCGTCCCCGTGCCGGCCAGCGGGCCGCGCGTCGTACGCGCCCGGCTCGACGGCCGCCCCTGGGCGCCGCTCAAGATCGCCTCCGGCTGCGACCGACGCTGCTCCTTCTGCGCCATCCCGATGTTCCGCGGCGCGTTCGTCTCCCGTCGCCCCACGGACGTCGTCACCGAGGCGCGCTGGCTCGCGGCTCGTGGCGTCCGCGAGCTGTTCCTCGTCTCCGAGAACTCGACGTCCTACGGCAAGGACCTCGGCGACCTCGGCCTGCTCGAGAAGCTGCTGCCGGAGCTGACGGCAATCGGGGGCATCGAGCGGGTCCGCGTCTCCTACCTCCAGCCGGCCGAGATCCGCCCGGGACTCCTGCGCGCCATGGCCGAGACACCAGGCGTCGTCCCGTACTACGACATCTCCTTCCAGCACGCGTCCGAGCCGCTGCTGCGGCGGATGCGGCGGTTCGGATCGCGCGAGGCCTTCCTCGACCTGCTCGCGCGGGTCCGCGCGGACGCCCCGGAGGCCGGCATCCGGTGCAACGTCATCGTCGGGTTCCCCGGCGAGACCGAGACGGACCTCGCGGAGCTCGAGGCCTTCCTCGTCGAGGCGCGCCTCGACGTCGTCGGCGTCTTCGGCTACTCCGACGAGGACGGCACCGAGGCCGAGGGGTACGGCGACAAGGTCGACCCGGCCGTCGTCGCCGAGCGCCTCGACCGCGTCACCCGCCTCGTCGAGGAGCTCAACGCCCAGCGGGCCGAGGAGCGGGTCGGCGAGGTCGTCGACGTGCTCGTCGAGGAGCTCGACGACGACGGCGCGCCGGTCGGCCGGGCCGCGTTCCAGGGACCGGACGTCGACGGCGTCACCGTCCTCCGCCTCGCCGACGGGGCCCCCGTGCCCGCCGTCGGCGACCTGGTGCCGGCCGTCGTCGTCGACACCGAGGGGATCGACCTCGTCGCGGAGCCGCGATGACGCCGACCACCTTCCACCGAGGGGAGGGTCCGAACCCTCGTCCGACCGACTGGAACCTGCCGAACGCCCTGACGGTGCTCCGGTTCCTCCTCGTGCCGGTCTACGCCTTCGCCCTGTTCCAGGACGGTGGCCACGAACCGTGGTGGCGGTTCTGGGCCTGGGTCGTCTTCGCGGTCGCGGCGGTCACCGACGGCGTCGACGGCAAGCTGGCCAGACGCCGTGGTGAGATCACCAACTTCGGCAAGGTCGCCGACCCCATCGCCGACAAGGCGCTCACGGGCACGGCCTTCATCGGGCTGTCGCTGCTCGGCGTCGTGTGGTGGTGGGTCACCGTCGTCATCCTCGTCCGCGAGATCGGCATCACGGTCCTGCGCTTCGTCGTCATCCGTCACGGCGTCATGCCGGCCGGGCGTGGGGGCAAGCTCAAGACGATGCTCCAGACGCTGTCGCTCGGTGCGTTGACCTTCCCCCTCTGGGTGCTCCCGCTCGGCGAGGTCTGGACCACCGTCGCCTACGTCGTGCTCGGCGCGGCCACCGTCATGACGGTGCTGTCCGGTGTGGACTACGTGTTCAAGGCCGCGCGCCTGCGCGAGACGAGCGAGCGCACCCGGCTGCGGCGCGAGGCCCGCGCGGCGCGTCGCGCCGAGGCGGCCGGTGGTGCAGGGGGTGCGGGTGCCGCTGGAGCGGCCGCTGCACCGGGCCGCCCGGAGGAGCGGACGCCGCACCGTGAGTGACGACGCCGACGCCGTCCCGGCTGGCACCGCTGATGCCGCCGACACCGGGGCCGCCGGTGCGGCACTCGTCGCCGAGCTGACCGAGGCGCGGCAGACCCTGGCCTGCGCGGAGTCCCTCACTGCGGGACTCGTCGCGGCGACGGTGGCCGACACCCCGGGCGCCTCGAACGTGCTCCGTGGGGGCGTCGTCGCCTATGCGGCCGACCTCAAGACGGCGCTGCTCGGCGTCCCGCACGACCTGCTGGACCGGGTCGGCACCGTCGACGCCGACGTCGCGGCCGCGATGGCCCGGGGCGTACGTGAGCGGCTGGGCGCCACGTGGGGTGTGGCCACCACCGGGGTGGCCGGTCCCGGACCCGCCGAGGGCAAGCCCGCCGGCACGGTCCACGTTGCGGTGGCGGGTCCCGCGGGAACAGCGACGCGGTCGCTGCGGTTGAAGGGGACCAGGGCGCAGGTGCGCTCCGGCACGGTGGCCGGGGTCCTCGCCCTGGCCCTGGAGGAGACTCGCGCCACGCGGGGAACCGCTGCACCGGTGACCGACCCTCGCGGTACGGTAGGCCTGTCGGCACCCGGAGCTCCTACCGCCGACGACTGAGCACTCGACCCCGACGACACGACGACCTTGGAGGAGGGCGGCATGACGACACTGTTGCGACGCGAGCTCGGTGACGTCCTGCGCGAGCGCCGCCGCGCCCAGGGCCGCACGCTCCGGGAGGTCTCGGCCACGGCATCGGTGTCGCTCGGCTACCTCTCCGAGGTGGAGCGCGGTGAGAAGGAGGCGTCCTCCGAGCTGCTCGCGTCCATCTGCGGTGCGCTCGACACGCCGCTGTCCCAGGTGCTCATCGACGTGTCCGCGCGGATGGCCGAGAGCGAGGGCCTGGCCACGACCGTCCGCCTGCCCGTCCCTGCCGGCGAGGTGGTGTCGGCCTCCGCGGCCTGATCGTCTACCGTGCGAGGGTGCCCACGACGTTCACGGACCTCGAGTCACGGCTGACCCGGCTCGGCGCTCCCGACGGTGCGGCCGTGTCCGTGTGGCTGGGCGACCTCGACGGTCGTCGACGCTGGTCGCACGACGCCGACGTGCCGCACTATGCGGCCTCGACGATGAAGCTGCCGCTCGTCGTGGCGGCCCTGCGACGCGTCGTGCGGGGTGAGCTCGACCTCGAGGCCCCGCACGCGGTGCACAGCTCGTTCGCCTCCGTCCTCGACGGATCCCCCTTCACCATGGACGAGTCGGACGACCAGGACCCGGACACGTGGGCGGCGCTCGGCGGGACCCGGACGCTGGGCGAGCTCGCCGAGCACGCGATCACCCACTCGGGGAACCTCGCGACCAACCTGCTCCTCGACGTCGTCGGCCTCGACGAGGTGGCCGAGGTGCTGAGCCTGGCCGGTTGCTCGCCCTCGACCGTCGTCGCGCGCGGCATCGAGGACGCGGCCGCCCGCGCGGCCGGCATCACGAACACCGTCACGGCGGCCGACCTCGGAGCCCTGATGGCGGCCGTCGGGCGGCGGGAGCCCGCGCTCGGGGGCGAGGCCGTCCTGGCGCCGGTCGAGGCGATGCTGTCTCGCCAGCACCACCTCGACCAGGTACCGGCCGGACTGCCGCCCGGCACGCCCACTGCAAGCAAGTCGGGGTGGGTCCCGGGGGTCTCGCACGACGTCGCCCTCGTGCGGCCCGTGGGCGAGGCGCCGTTCGTGCTGGCCGTCTGCACGACGGTCGACCTCGGCGAGTCCGAGGCCGCCGCGCTCGTCGCCGACATCGCCCGCGCCGTGTGGGTGACCACCCACCCCGCGGCCGACGTCACGTCCCCGGACCGCCCCGCGGCGACCGGGAGGACGGCGGCCACTGGTGTCACGGAGGTCACCGCATGACCACCGTCGTCCGCGTCGAGACGACCACGTCGTCGGTGCCCTTGCACACGCCCTTCGTCACGGCACTGCGCCGGACCGAGACCGTCGACACCGTCCTCGTGCGCGTCACCGACAGCGACGGCAGGGTCGGCTGGGGTGAGGCCCCACAGGTGTGGCAGGTGACCGGTGAGTCCCTCGCCGGCGCGACGGCCTGCCTCGAGCAGATGCTCGCGCCTGCGGTCACGGGCCGACCGCTCGACGACCGCGGCGACCTCGCCGCGCTCGGCCGGACCGTCGCGCGCACGGTGGCGCGCAACTTCGGCGCGAAGGCGGCCTTGGACTCCGCCTTGCACGACGTCTTCGCGCTGGCCGAGGGCGTCTCGGTGGCGGCGCTGCTCGCCGAGGGTCGACGCGTCCCGGAGCCCGTGCTCGTCACCGACGTCACGCTGTCGGCCGGGAGCGCGGCCGACCTCGCCGACACCGCCCGGGCCCGGGTCGCCGACGGGTTCCGCACGGTGAAGATGAAGGTCGGGACGGACGCCGACACCGACGTCCAGCGAGTGGCCTCGGTCCGCGACGCGGTCGGGCCCGACGTCGCGATCCGTCTGGACGCCAACCAGGGCTGGACGCGCGAGGAGGCCGTGCGGGTCATCCGCGCCCTCGAGGTGGCAGACCTCGGCGTCGAGTTCGTCGAGCAGCCCGTCGTGGCGGACGACGTCGAGGGACTGGCGTGGGTCCGCGAGCGCGTCGGCCTGCCGGTCATGGCCGACGAGTCGTGCTTCGGCCCCTACGACCTCGAGCGCATCATCCGGCTCGGCGCCGCAGACCTCGTCAACGTCAAGCTCGCCAAGTGCGGGTCGCTCGCGGTCGGCCGCGACATGCTGCGCCGGGCGCACGACGCCGGGCTGCGCACCATCGTCGGTTCGATGATGGAGTCGCACGTCGGAGTCGGTGCGGCGGCCTCGCTCGTCGCTGCCGAGCCGACGACGGAGGTCAGCGACCTCGATGCCGCCTGGTGGTCGGTCGCCTCGCCGGTCGAGGGCGGTATCCGGTACTGCGGCAACGAGATCCGCCTGCCCGACGCCCCCGGGTCCGGCGTGACGGGGCTCGCCCGCGCCTGAGCCCGTGCGACGAGGGACCCCGCCGGGGCGGGGTCCCTCGTTCGTCCGGACGGGCGACCGCTGGCGTCGCAGCGGTCGTGCCGGTCGTGCCCGTCCTGCAGCCGTGCCGCCCCGTGGGACGTGCCGGGCGGCGTCGTTCAGTTGCCGACGACGCGGAACGTGAACGCGCCCTCACCGGCGCCGGTCTGCCTGGCGTTCAGACCGACTGCCTTGAGCGACTCGAGGAAGGTCTTCTCCTGACCGTGGACGCCGCTGAGGTAGAGCTTCTCGAGCTTGTCGAGGTCGAGGAACACGGCGACGTTGGACCCGCTGACGTCACCGACGGCCTGCGTGAAGGCCTCGCTGTCGCCGAGGCGCCCACCGGCCTGGAGGTCGTCGGCGTAGTCGGACGTCGTCGCCACGTACACCTTGTCGCCGACGACCCGGTGGGTCAGGGCGGGGGCCCCGCCCGCGGAGCGGAGCAGGCGGGTGATGACCGCGTCGGCCCGCTTGGCGTCGCTCGAGATGATCTTGGCGCCGATCGTCGGGGCTGCCGAGGTGAGGTCCTGGCCGGGGACCGAGAGCGTGAAGGAGCGACCGAGGAGCGCCTTGAGGTCGGCGGGTAGCTTGACGCCGAGCCCCTGCTGCACCATCGCGAGGACGTCGCCCTGGCCGCGTGCGGCACCGTCGAGCTGCTTCTTCAGGTTCGGCCACGCGGCGTCGATCGACTGGTCCGCGCCGGACACCTGCAGGGCGGCCATCGTGTTGGCCGGCAGGTTGGCCAGCTCCGTGCCATCGCCCTTGGCCGTCCCCGATGCGTCGGCGCCCCGGACGACACCGGCCAGCTCGACGTAGTCGGCGTCGAAGCGCAGGGCGGCGGCCAAGCGGCCCTTGCCACCCGGCACGGCGGTGGGCCCGAGGCTGCCGCCGAGCTTCTGCAGCTCGGGCAGGCCGAGGCGCATGTCGACCCACGCCGACGCCACGCCCTGCTCGCCGAGCGCCGACATGTCGCCGGCGAAGGTCGCGTTCTGCGCGAGACTGCCCTTCGCGGTCGCCGCGAGCGTCGCGTCGCCGAGGCCAGCCGGGGTGAGGATGGCGTAGCCGTCCTTGACGCGCAGGTCGGTGTCGGCCCCGCTGGCGCCGCAGGTCCGGAGCCGGTCCAGCGTCGTGCGCGCGGCGTCCTCGTCCCTGACCTGGATCGCCACGGCGAGGTTCGGCTTGTCCTTCGTGCCACCGGGCCGCAGCGCCAGGCCGACGCGGTCGCCGAGCCACGGCGCGATGTCGGTGTCGTAGCGGAACGTCTTCATGCACGCGTCGCGCGAGTCGTGGGCGGCGAGGTCCCAGAGCTTCTTGCGGGGGTCGCCGCTCCCGAGGGTGTTCTGGATCTGCGGGACCTTGCCGAGGAAGCGGACCGCGGCGACCTTCTGCCCGGCGGAGGGGTCGATGTCGAGGCGGAGGTAGGCGTACGCGTCACCGGGCAGCACGTCCGCGGGCTGCGAGCCGCCCCCGCCCAGCTGCTGGGCCGCGAAGACCCCGGCGCCGCCGAGCAGCACCACCGCGGCGAGGCCGCCGGCGAGCAGACCGGTACGCCTGCGGCGAGCGACGCCCGGCGCCGCCGGCTCGTCCGAGAGGGCGACGCCCTCGGTTGCCGTGGACCCGACCAGGTCGCCGGCGACGGGATACGTGTAGGGCTGGGTGACCTGCGTGTCTCCCGAAGGTCGGTACGTCGAGTCGGACATGTGAAGTGCTCCCCCTGAGGATGGTGTGCCGGCACTGGCGCCGCGCAGCGACGATATCGCCTGGTGAGGACGGCCATGTCCGGTTCGGCGATCCTGCGACGCGGTCGTGACCGGAGGCGTCCCGGGCCGGCTCCCGACGCCGAGTGGAGGCGTCGGCGACGAGGGACGACCGCAGCGGGTCGGGCACGGCTGCGCCGGGTGGCAGACTGGCAGGCGTGCGGATGAGTCACTTCTGGACCCTGATGGAGGACGAGTTCGGCGAGGGGTACGCGAGGTCGCTCGCCCGCGACCACGTCATCGGCTCGCTCGGCGGCCGGTCCGTCGACGAGGCGCTCGCAGACGGCGAACCGCCACGCCGCGTCTGGGAGGCGATCTGCGACGACATGGACGTGCCCGAGTCCCGACGCCTCGGCCGCGACGACCGCGTGGCCCGTGGCGCGCAGGGCGGCCAGGTGGCCGGCCCGTGAGCGCCCCGCGCGGCCGGATCACCCTTCGGCGTGGGGACATCACGACCGACGCCGGAGCCGACGCCATCGTCAACGCGGCGAACTCCTCGCTCCTCGGCGGTGGGGGCGTCGACGGCGCGATCCACCGCGCAGCCGGTCCTGACCTGCTCGCCGAGTGCCGGCTCCTCGGCGGGTGCGCGACCGGCGACGCCAAGATCACCGGTGCGGGGCGGCTGCCGGTCCGCCACGTCATCCACACCGTGGGTCCGGTGTGGCGCGGCGGCGGGGCGGGGGAGCCGGAGCTGCTCGCGTCCTGCTACCGCCGGTCGGTGGAGCTCGCGGCCCAGGCGTCGTGCGCCGTCGTCGCGTTCCCGGCCATCTCGTGCGGCGTCTACGGCTACCCCCCCGACGCGGCGGCCCGCGTCGCCGTGACGACGCTCGCGGACGCTCTCGCCGCGTTCCCGGCCGTCCGGGAGGCGCGCTTCTGGCTCTTCTCGGACCAGGTCCACGCCGCCTTCGAGGCGGCGCTCGCCGAGGCCGGGGAGGCCTGACCCTCGGCGGGTGCGCTGATCGAGCGGTCGGCCACGGCGGCGGCGTGTCGCTGCCCGGTCTCGAACACGTGTTCGGTAGTGTTGTCCACAGGTCCGGTGTCGTCCATGGCATCGTCCACAGGCCGTCTCGTGGTGAACTCCGATGTCGGCGCCGGCACCTAACGTCTGACCCGACAACGGAACTCACGAACGCCGTCGTTCAGGGTCGAAGGCAGACGACCGCAGCGCAGACGGCAGATAGGTGGCCACCACATGGCATCGGTGATGGACAAGGACAAGGCCCTCGCCTCGGTGATGGGTCAGATCGAGAAGAGCTACGGCAAGGGTGCGGTGATGCGCCTCGGCGACGACGTCCGACCGCCGATCGAGATCATCCCCACGGGGTCGATCGCCCTCGACGTCGCGCTCGGCATCGGCGGCCTCCCGCGTGGGCGCATCGTCGAGATCTACGGCCCGGAGTCCTCCGGCAAGACGACCGTGGCCCTGCACGCGGTCGCCAACGCGCAGCGCGCCGGCGGCATCGCGGCCTTCATCGACGCCGAGCACGCGCTCGACCCCGAGTACGCCAAGAAGCTCGGCGTCGACACCGACGCCCTGCTCGTCTCCCAGCCCGACACCGGTGAGCAGGCGCTCGAGATCGCCGACATGCTCATCCGCTCCGGCGCGCTCGACATCATCGTCATCGACTCCGTCGCCGCCCTCGTGCCGCGCGCCGAGATCGAGGGTGAGATGGGCGACAGCCACGTCGGCCTGCAGGCCCGCCTCATGAGCCAGGCGCTGCGCAAGCTCACCGGTGCGCTGAACTCGACGGGCACGACCGCGATCTTCATCAACCAGCTGCGCGAGAAGATCGGCGTCATGTTCGGTTCGCCCGAGACGACCACCGGTGGAAAGGCGCTGAAGTTCTACGCGTCCGTACGTCTCGACGTGCGTCGCATCGAGACCCTCAAGGACGGCACCGAGCCGGTCGGCAACCGCACCCGTGTCAAGGTCGTCAAGAACAAGGTGTCGCCGCCGTTCAAGCAGGCGGAGTTCGACATCCTCTACGGCCTGGGCATCTCGCGCGAGGGTGGACTCATCGACATGGGGGTCGAGCACGGCTTCATCCGCAAGGCCGGGGCCTGGTACACCTACGAGGGCGACCAGCTCGGCCAGGGCAAGGAGAACGCTCGCAACTTCCTCAAGGACAACCCCGACCTCGCCGACGAGATCGAGAAGAAGGTCAAGGAGAAGCTCGGCGTCGGGCCGCGTGTGGACCAGCCGGCCGAGGTCGCGGACGTCCCGGTCGACTTCTGATCGTGAGCTCCGGAGCTCGCCGTCCGGACCGGTCGTCAGCCGGCCTCGACCCGTCGGTCGAGGAACGGCTGGCCCGGGCCGCGCGGATCCTGGCCGAGGCCGAGGGCCTGTCCGGGGCGCCTGCTCCGGCCGGCTCGGGCAACCCCAGGCTCTGGGGCGAGCCGGGACCCTGGGGCGACGGGTCGCCTCGCCGAGATCCCGAGCTCGAGCCGGGAGGCCGCCGCGCGCCCGGTCCCTCTCGGCGGGGGAGGCGTGGCACGCCACCACCCCCGCCCGACCCGACGACGCACGCGCCCGAGACCGACCCCGAGTCGGTCGCGCGCGCGATCGTCCTGCGACAGCTGAGCATGGCGCCCCGCAGCCGGGCCCAGCTGGAGCGAAAGCTGCGGGACCGCGGCTGCGACGACTCGGTGGCGACCCGGGTCCTCGACCGCATGACCGAGGTGGGGCTCGTGGACGACGAGGCCTACGCCGAGATGCTCGTTCGCTCCAAGCAGGCGGCACGAGGTCTGGCCCGCAAGGCCCTCGCCCACGAGCTGCGCAAGCAGGGCATCGACCAGGACGTCGCCGAGGAGGCGCTCGGCCAGGTCGACGCCGACGACGAGCGGGCCAGGGCCGAGGACCTCGTGGCCAAGAAGCTGCGCACCATGCACGGGCTCGCGCCCGACGTGCAGGCCCGCCGGCTGGCAGCCATGCTGGCCCGCAAGGGCTACTCCGGGGAGATCGCGTGGCCGGTCGTGCGCGATGCGGTCAACCTCGCCGAGGAGCACCAGCGAGACTGACCCGCCCCGTCACGCCGGCCGCGGACCGGCAGCAGGAAGGTCCGGTGCCGACGGGATGGACCCGAGGGCACGACGAAGGGCGGGGACCCTGCGGTCCTCGCCCTTCGTGGGGTGGCCGGCGCGGCCGGGTTCAGGTGCAGGTCACGCCTGCGACGGCACCACGGCGATCGCCGAGATGTCGAACTCGAGCTTGACCTTCTCGCTGACGAGGACGCCACCGGTCTCGAGCGCCGCGTTGAACGACAGGTTCCACTCGGTGCGGTCGATGGTGACGCCGCCCTCGAAGCCGACGCGGGTGTTGCCGAACGGGTCCTTGGCCGAGCCGGTCTCCTCGAAGGGGATCGTGACGGACTTCGTCACCCCGTTGATGGTGAGGTCACCGGTGATCTCCCACTCGGCGCCGTCGCGCTCGACGCGCGTCGAGACGAAGGTGATCTCGGGGTGGTTCTCGATGTCGAAGAAGTCAGGGGTGCGCAGGTGGCCGTCGCGCTGCTCGTTGCCGGTGGTCACGCTCGCCGCCTTGATGGTGACGGTGACCGAGGAGTTGGACGGGGTGGCGGTGTCGACGTGGGCGCTGCCCTCGAACTCCTCGAACTGGCCGCGCACCTTGGTGACCATGGCGTGGCGCGCCGAGAAGCCGATGCGCGTGTGGCTCGGGTCCAGCGTGTAGTCGCCGGTGATGTCGGCGACGGCGACGGAGGTGGTCTCGGCCGCGGGGGCCTCGGCGGTGCGGTTGAACAGTCCCATGATGAGTCCTTCGGAGTAGATGATTGAATGTTCAACGACAGTCTGCACTGATCTCGTTGAACTGTCAAGCATTGGTTCAAACTCGGACCGTGGTCCGGTTATTCCGCCGTAGGGTGATGGGAGGCCGACGTCCGGTTGAGCCGTCGGACGGGGGCGCGGGACGCCGTACCCTAGACGCGGCCCGCACGCCACCGCGCGCCCGGCGGACTGACGGAGAAGGACGATGCCGAAGACCTATGACGTGCGCACCCACGGGTGCCAGATGAATGTCCACGACAGCGAGCGCCTCGCGGGCCTCCTCGAGACCGCGGGCTACGTCGACCTCGCCAGCCTTCCCGCGGGGGAGCGGCCGGAGGTGGCCGACGTCGTCGTCTTCAACACGTGTGCCGTCCGCGAGAACGCCGACAACAAGCTCTACGGCAACCTCGGGCAGCTGCGCCCCGCCAAGCAGAAGAACCCTGACCTGCAGATCGCCGTCGGCGGGTGCATGGCCCAGAAGGACCGAGGCGCCATCGTCGAACGCGCCCCGTGGGTCGACGTGGTCTTCGGGACCCACAACATCGGCTCGCTGCCGGCACTGCTCGACCGGGCAGCCCACAACCGCAAGGCCCAGGTCGAGATCCTCGAGAGCCTCGAGGTGTTCCCGTCCACCCTCCCCACGCGCCGCGACTCCGCCTACAGCGGTTGGGTGTCGATCTCGGTCGGGTGCAACAACACCTGCACCTTCTGCATCGTGCCGAGCCTGCGGGGCAAGGAGCAGGACCGGCGTCCCGGTGAGATCCTCGCCGAGATCGAGGCACTCGTGGCCCAGGGCGTCGTGGAGGTGACCCTGCTCGGGCAGAACGTCAACACCTACGGCGTCGAGTTCGGGGACCGGCTCGCGTTCGGCAAGCTGCTGCGCGCGTGCGGTGACATCGAGGGCCTGGAACGCGTGCGGTTCACCAGCCCGCACCCGGCCGCCTTCACCGACGACGTCATCTCGGCCATGGCCGAGACGCCGAACGTCATGCCGAGCCTGCACATGCCGCTGCAGTCGGGCTCCGACGACGTGCTGCGCCGGATGCGTCGCTCCTACCGCAGCGCCAGGTTCCTCGGCATCCTCGACCAGGTGCGTGACCGGATCCCCGACGCCGCGATCACCACCGACATCATCGTCGGCTTTCCCGGCGAGACCGAGGCAGACTTCCAGGGCACCCTCGACGTCGTGCGCGAGGCGCGGTTCTCCAGCGCCTTCACCTTCCAGTACTCGATCCGGCCCGGGACCCCGGCGGCGACGATGGAGGGCCAGGTGCCCAAGGAGGTCGTGCAGGAGCGCTTCGACCGGCTCATCGCCCTCCAGGAGGAGGTGTCGTGGGCGGAGAACCGCCGCCTGGAGGGACGGGAGGTCGAGGTCCTCGTCGCGCCGTCCGAGGGGCGCAAGGACTCCGCGACCAAGCGCCTGTCCGGCCGGGCCCGCGACAACCGTCTGGTCCACTTCGCCCTCGCCGGTGGGGCCGAGGTGCCGCGCCCGGGCGACCTCGTCACGGTCGGGGTCACGTACGGGGCGCCCCACCACCTCGTCGCCGACTCGGCCGTCACGGGTGGCGCGTACCGGGTGCGCCGCACGCCGGGTGGGGACGCGTGGGCCGCGCTCCAGGACGCGCCGACCGGCCCGCGCAAGCCGGCTGTGACCCTCGGGATGCCGGGCATCGGACGCCCCGCCGCGACCGCTCCGAGCGCTCCCGCCTGCGCCGCCCCCTGACCTCCGGCCGGTTCGGGCGCGAGCCGGTCGGCGTGCTTGACTTGGGCCCATGACCGTGCGCCCGATCGTCATCAGCGGCGAGCCCGTGCTCCACCGCTCTGCCGCCCTCGTGACCGAGTTCGACGACGACCTGCGGACGCTGGTCGAGGACATGCACGAGACGAACGTCGCGGCCAACGGTGTGGGCCTTGCCGCCCCGCAGGTCGGCGTCGGTCTGCGGGTGTTCGTCTGGAAGATGCCGAACGACGACGGGGTCCCCGAGTCGGGCCACGTCGTCAACCCGACGGTGACCACCTCGAAGGTGCCGCCGGGCCGCCCCGACCCGCACGAGGAGACCGAGGGCTGCCTGTCGGTGCCGGGTGAGTCGTTCCCGCTGCGGCGGGCCGAGCGAGCCCACGTCGTCGGGTTCGACGTCGAGGGCAACCGCGTCGAGTTCGACGCCACGGGCTGGTTCGCCCGCTGCATGCAGCACGAGTACGACCACCTCAACGGCACGCTGTACGTCGACCGCCTGGACGAGCGCCAGTCCAAGAAGGCGAAGAAGGCCGTGCGCCGCAACGGCTGGGGCACGCCGGGGCACTCGTGGATGCCCGGTGTCGACGCCGACCCCTTCGGCCACGACGAGGCCGACCTCGACGCCGAGGGCCACGAGGGCCACGAGGGCCACGAGGTGCACGCAGGCCGCCACGGCGAGCACGACGAGCTGGCGGGGTGACCCGGCCGGCGGACGCGGCCGGTCCCGACGGTGCCCTCGCCGCGCTGCCCGCCGTCGTCGCCGTCGTGGGGGCCACCGCGACCGGCAAGTCCGACCTCGCGCTCGACCTGGCCGAGCGGCTCGAGGGGGAGGTTGTCAACGCGGACGCCATGCAGCTCTACCGCGGCATGGACATCGGTACGGCGAAGCTCGCGCCCGCCGAGCGTCGCGGCATCGCCCATCACCAGCTCGACGTCCTCGATGTGACCGAGGAGGCGAGTGTCGCTGCCTACCAACGGAACTCGCGGGCCGACATCGCGGCCATCCGTGCCCGAGGCCGTCGTCCCCTCCTCGTCGGCGGCTCGGGGCTCTACGTCCGGGCGGCCCTCGACCGGCTCGACATCCCGCCCACCGACCCCGCCGTCCGAGCCCGGCTCGAGGCGGAGGCCGACCGCGAGGGAGGCGAGGCGATGCATGCCCGCCTCCGCGGCGTCGACCCGCAGGCGGCCGCGCGCATCCTGCCTGGGAACGTCCGCCGCGTGGTACGGGCCCTCGAGGTCGTCGAGCTGACCGGCCGACCGTTCAGCGCGTCGCTGCCGGCGCGCGAGCACGTCACTCCGGCAGTCGTTCTCGGGCTTCGCCTCGACCGCGCCGTGCTCGACGAGCGGATCGGCCGTCGCGTCGACCGGATGTGGGACCAGGGCCTGCGCCAGGAGACCGAACGTCTGCTCGCAGCGGGGCTTCGCGACGGGTTCACGGCGAGCCGCGCCATCGGGTACAGCCAGGCCATCGCCGTTCTCGACGGCGACCTGTCCGAGGAGCAGGCCCGGATCGACACGGCCCAGGCGACGCGTCGTTACGCGCGCCGGCAGGCGTCCTGGTTCGGCGCCGACCCGCGCATCGTCTGGCTGGAGGCCGAGGCTCCCGACCTGCTCGACCGCGCCCTCGCCGCAGTCCGGGCCCACGACGCGTCGGTCCCTGCCGTACCGGAGAATGACTGACATGACGCGCTTCACCAAGGGCCACGGCACCGAGAACGACTTCGTCCTCGTTCCCGACCTCGACGGCACCCTCGAGCTCACGCCGGCGCAGGTGCAGCGCATCGCCGACCGTCACGCGGGGCTCGGCGCCGACGGCGTCATCCGTGTCGTGCGCACCCGGTACGCCACCGACGACGCGGTGCGCTCCCAGGCCGACGACGCCGAGTGGTTCATGGACTACCGCAACTCGGACGGGTCCCTCGCGGAGATGTGCGGCAACGGCACCCGCGTCTTCGCCGAGTACCTGCGCCGCGAGGGACTCGCCCACGGCCGGCAGCTGAGCATCGCCACGCGTGCCGGCACCAAGACCATCCGCGTCACCGACACGGGCTACGCGGTCGACCTCGGGCCGTGGCGGCTCTCCGACGAGGAGGGTGCCCGCCGTGACGGTTTCGACGTCATGGTCCGTCCCCGCCACGGCAGGCCGGTCCCGGCGCTGTCGCTCGACCTCGGCAACCCGCATGCCGTCGTCATGCTCCCCGAGGGCATCGACCTCGACCAGCTCGACCTCACCGCCGCTCCCGAGGTCCACCCGGAGCAGCGCGAGGGGGTCAATGTGGAGTTCGTCAGGGCGGTCGGTCCGGGCCACATCGCGATGCGGGTCCACGAGCGCGGGGTCGGCGAGACCCGCTCGTGCGGAACCGGCGCGGCCGCGGCGGCGCTCGCCACGCGCTTCTGGTCCGGGGTCGAGGACGACTCCCCGTGGACCGTCGACGTGCCCGGCGGTCGCCTCACCGTGACACCGCTGCCGGGCAGTCGGGTCGAGCTCGCGGGACCCGCTCAGCTCGTCGCCGACGGTGAGTTCCCGTTGTGACGCCCTGCGGGCGGTCCTGACCCGCGTCGCACCTCGAGGACGCGGAACGACTTGGCCGACGACAGGCGGCGGCACGTCAGGCCCCAGTCCTGCGCGTTGAGCCACTTCTGCAGCGAGTCCGAGCCGAGGTGCTTCTGGACGACGAGGTGGGCCGCACCGTCGTCGGTGAGCCGACGCAGCCAGCGCTCGAGGAGGTCGTGCAGCGCCGCCTTGCCGACGTGGATCGGGGGGTTGGACCAGATCGTGTCGAAGCGCAGGTCGGCCGGGACCTCGTGGGGCTCGCAGAAGGTGACGTTCGCGACGCCGACGGTCGCCGCGTTGCGGCGTGCGAGGTCGAGCGAGCGGCGGTTGACGTCGACCCCCCACACGGTCGCGCCGGGGGAGCGCAGCGCGAGGGTCAGGCCGATGGGACCCCAGCCGCAGCCGAGGTCGAGGAGCGCACCCGCCGGGCTCGGATCCGGAGCCGCGGCGAGGAGGACCGCGGTGCCCGGGTCGAGACGCTCGGGGGAGTAGACGCCCCGCGCGGTGGTCAGGCGGTACGGCCTGCCCTCCAACGTCACCGCGATGGTGCGCAGGTCCTCGGGGGAGGCCGGCTCGGCGCTGAAGTAGTGGTCGGTCCGCTCGCTCATCACGGCCACCGTAGCGGCAGGGTCCCGGGGCGACACCGGCCGGACCGGTGCCGCCCCGCGCGAGGGGGTATGGGCCGGGTGAGCGCCGGTTGAGGTGGTGCGGGCACAAACGAGTCGCTCGTGGCGTTCACGGGATGGGACCATAGGGAGAACATGACGACGAACCACACGAACCAGCACAGTCGCGGCACCAACCTGTTCGCGACCCGCGCCGAGGCACTGGCCGCCGACCTCGACGAGCGCACCGAGGCGGACCTTCCGCTCTACGACGGTGACCAGCTCGACCGCGAGGAGCGTGCGGCCCTTCGCCGCGTCCAGGGGTTGTCGACCGAGCTCGAGGACGTCACCGAGGTCGAGTACCGGCAGCTTCGTCTCGAGCGCGTCGTGCTCGCCGGTGTCTGGACCGACGGCACGAGCGAGGACGCCGAGAACTCCATCCGCGAGCTCGCCGCGCTGGCCGAGACCGCCGGCTCGACCGTTCTCGCCGGCGTCCTCCAGCGGCGCCAGCGGCCGGACCCCGCCACGTACCTCGGTAAGGGCAAGGCGATCGAGCTGCGCGACATCGTCGTGGCCGAGGGCGCCGACACCGTCATCTGCGACGGCGAGCTGGCCCCGGGCCAGCGTCGTGCCCTCGAGGATGTCGTCAAGGTCAAGGTCATCGACCGCACCGCCCTGATCCTCGACATCTTCGCCCAGCACGCCAAGAGCCGGGAGGGCCGCGCCCAGGTCGAGCTGGCGCAGCTGCAGTACCTCCTGCCGCGCCTGCGCGGCTGGGGCGAGTCGATGTCCCGCCAGGCCGGTGGCCGCGTCGCCGGCGGTGAGGGCATCGGGTCGCGCGGACCCGGTGAGACGAAGATCGAGCTCGACCGCCGCCGGATCAACACCAAGATCGCCAAGCTGCGTCGCGACATCAAGGGCATGAAGACCAGCCGCGACACCCGGCGCCACTCCCGACGCGTGGGGGGCGTGCCCTCGGTCGCGATCGCCGGCTACACCAACGCCGGCAAGAGCTCGCTGCTCAACCGGCTGACCGGCGCCGGCGTGCTGGTCGAGAACCAGCTCTTCGCCACCCTCGACCCGACCGTCCGGCGCGCCGAGACCGAGGACGGCCGCGTCTACACGCTCGCCGACACCGTCGGCTTCGTCCGCAGCCTGCCCCACCAGCTCGTCGAGGCGTTCCGGTCGACGCTCGAGGAGGTGGCCGACGCCGACCTGCTGCTGCACGTCGTGGACGGCTCGCACCCGGACCCAGAGGGCCAGATCAGCGCCGTGCGCGGCGTGCTCGCCGACGTCGGCGGTGACCAGGTCAAGGAGGTCATCGTCGTCAACAAGGCCGACATCGCCGACCCGGAGGTGCTCGACCGGCTGCGCCGCCACGAGAGGCACTGCATCACCGTGTCGGCCCGAACCGGCGCCGGCCTGGCCGAGCTGCGCGACCTCATCGCCGACGAGCTGCCCAGGCCGGACATCGAGGTCGAGGTGCTGGTGCCCTACGAGCGCGGTGACCTCGTCTCCCGCATCCACGAGGGCGCCGAGGTCCTCGCCAGCGAGCACGTCGCGGACGGCACGCGCGTGCGGGCCAAGGTGACGCCCGACCTCGAGGCCGAGCTGTCCGACTACGTCGTCGTCGCGAGCTGACCGACGCCGACGGGAGGACGCGGCGTCGGTGCTGTCGTTGCTGTCGGAGCTGTCGGTGAGGATGGTGGCATGGCCCTCGAGATCCCTTGCCCGTACTGCGGCGCCCAGATGTATGCCGAGCAGGCGCACAACCGCTGCCCCAGGTGCCTGTACATCGAGCCGTGCTGCGACGGCGCGCCACAGGCTGTCTGCGAGACACGGGCGCCCGAACGTCCGGCTCCGTCGCGGTGACGGTGGATGCTCGTGGCACCTGCGTGCCGGCGCTGGTGCAGCCGCCGGCGCCGGGACGTCCGGGTGACCCCTGGATCGTGACGCGGCGTCTCGTCCTGCGCCGCCCGGACGAGGCCGACCTCGAGGACTACGTGCGACTGCACAGCGACCCGCGAACGTACGCGCACGCGCCGCACACCAGGCCGAGCCCGGAACGCTGCCGCGAGAGGCTCGAGGACGACCTCCACTCCTGGGAGGCCGACGGCGTCGGGTACGCGGCCGTCGTCGAGCGGTCCTCGGGTGAGGTCGTCGGCTGGGCCGGACTGCGGGTCAAGGACTCCGACGAGACCGAGCTCAACCTCTACTACCGGCTCGCGTACTCCCGGCTCGGTCAGGGACTGGGCCGCGAGGTGTCGCGCGGCATCGTCGCCTGGGGCTTGGAGCACCGCGACGAGCGCGTCACCGCCATGGTCGACCGGGTCAACGGCGCCTCCGCCGCGACGGCCACGGCGGCCGGCCTCGTGCAGAAGGGCACGCGCCTCAACCGCGACGACCCGCCTGGCTCGGAGCCGATGCTGTACTTCGAGGCCCCGGTCGTCGCGGTCGTCGACCCGGCCCGCGTCGACGCCGAGCTCAGGGACGCCGTCATCGACCTGTGGGTGCACGTCAACGACGCCGGCGGCTCGGTCGGCTTCCTGCCCGAGGCCCCGCGCGAGGCCGTCGCCGCCGCTCTCGACCGGCACCTGGTGGACGTCGGTGCCCAGACGGCACTGCTGTGCACCCTGCGTGACCCCGACGGCACGCTGCGGGGGCTCGGTTTCTGGGAGCACTCGCGCGGCTTCCCGTACGAGCACGTCGCCGGCCTCAAGCGGCTCATGGTGGACCCGACGGCCCAGGGTCGCAACCTCGGGCGCATCCTCCTCGGCGGGATGGTCGGCATCGCCCGGCGGTCGCTGCCCGCGGTCGAGCTGCTCAGGCTCGACTACCGCGACGGGCTCGGCCTCGGCGAGTTCTACGCCTCTGCGGGCTGGACCGAGGTCGGGCGTGTGCCGCGCGGGCTCAAGCTGTCCGACACCGACTACCGCGACGACGTCACGATGGCCCGACGCGTCGACGCTGCGCCGCTCATCTGAGGTGGTTCGGTCGCACCGCGGTGGAGTGATCCCTCACGAAAGGCCGACGATGCTTCCGTCCTCGTCCAGGTCGATGCGCTCGGCGTTGGGCGAGCTCGGCAGCCCCGGCATGGTGCGCATGTCGCCGCAGACGGCGTACACGTAGCCGGCGCCGACGGCGGCCCGCACCTCGCGGACCGGCATCCGCCACCCCGTCGGCGCCCCGAGCAGCGTCGGGTCCGACGACAGCGACAGGTGCGTCTTGGCGATGACGACGGGCAGCTCGCCGAAGCCGAGACGCTCGTAGTCGCGCAGGGCCCGGGCAGCCCCTGGGGACAGGTCGATGCCGTCGGCGCCGTAGACCTCGCGGGCCACGGTCTCGATCTTGTCCGCGAGCGGCATCTCCAGCGGGTAGAGGACGCGGAACTCGGCCCGCTCGGCGGCCGCGTCGAGCACGCGTCGGGCGAGGTCCTCCGCCCCCGACCCGCCCTCGGCCACATGACGCGTCACGGCGCAGCGGACGCCGAGCTCGTCGCAGAACCGGCGCACGAC
>NZ_JBNDHY010000082.1:0-20372 GCF_056755315.1 Monashia sp. HAY1-2A | reverse complement strand
GCGGCCCCGAGTACCGCCCCATGAACAGGTCGTAGGCGTCCGCCGGAACCTCGAAGGTCACGCCCCGACGCTACGCCGTGCTGGGTTCCTCCACCGCCGAATGCCGCTCGTCCGCGCGGCGGGCCGGGGCCGGGCCGGTCCGCTGCGTCTGCCCCACGAGCGGAAGCCACGTCATGGCGGGCACCCCGGTGCCGGGCGTTCGGGCGAGGCGGCGCCGCCCGCGGCCGCGCAGACCGGCGACGAGGGCCACGACCGCCGTGACGAGACCGGCCGCGCAGAGGGTGGGGCGCACACCGAGCTCGTCGATGACCGCGCCGCCGACGAGCATCCCGACCGACCCCGTGACGTCGACGAGGTTGGACTGCCCGGCGAGGGCCGCCCGTCGAGCGGGACCGGACGTCTGCCCGAGGAGGACCTGCGTCATGGCCCGGATGCCGACGACCGTCACGGCGCCCGCAAGGGCCGACCAGACGGCGACCGGCGCGGGTGTGATCCACAGGGCCATGGCGACGAACGCAAGCCCCTGCCCGACCCACGCGACGGTCGCCACGCGCACCGGGTTCGAGGACGGCGGACGCGCGGCCACCACGAGCGTCATCGCGAGCGCACCGACCCCGTAGGCGGCCAGTGCCGTCGCGTAGAGCGTGCCGGACTGCCCGGTCCGTTCCCCCTGCACCGCGAGGCCGAGCGCGAAGGCGAACCACAGCATGCAGCTCGTCCCACGCATGACCCAGCCCCGGAGGATGTCCGGGTGGTGCCGCACGGACGCGAGGATCCCGGGCGCCGGGCCGGCACCTGCGGCGTCGGGGTGAGCATCGACCGCGCTCGCCTCCGGCCCCAGGACGACCCGACGCACGAGGAGGGACGACCCGACGAGGGCGAGCCCTTCGACCCACAGCAGGACGTGGGTCCACCCGAGCTGCACACCGACTCCCGCGAGACCGGGGCCCACCACCATCGCAGCCCGGCGCACGGCGTCGTCCCACGTGACGACCCGCGTGGCCATCCCGTCCCCCAGGCGGTCCCCGAGGTCGCCGAGCAGGGCCGTGCGACCGGGCGACGCCAACGCGTTCGACACCCCGACCGCGAGCCCGGCCACGGCGAGGACGACCGGGTGCATCAGCCCGAGGACCAGCGCCACCGGGACGACGAGGACCGCGGCGGCCTGCCAGAGCGAGACGAGGGCGAGACCGCGCCCGTCCGAGAGGCGTTGCCGCAGGCGACGAGCCCACCAGGGCGAGGTGACGACCGGTAGACCGGCGAGGCCGCCGACGAGACCCGCCATCGCGGCCGAGTCGAAGTGCCTCAGGACGACGAGTGGGAGGACGACCTGGGTGAAGCGGAACGCCAGGTACTCGATGGCGTTGGAGGTCAGCACGGTGCGGACGGCGCGGCTCGGGGTCACGTGCTCCAGCGTCGCGCCCCGACCGCCGTACCGGTAGACAGGACGATCTCGGTACGGGTCATAAGATGGCCTTATGGATCCATTGCACCAGGTGCCGGACGTGGACGACCTCAAGCTGGTGCTGACGCTGCACCGCACACAGTCCCTCGGGTCGGCGGCGCGCGAGCTCCTGGTGAGCCAGCCAGCGGCCTCGCAACGACTGGCTCGCCTCGAACGGCGCTGTGGCACAGTGCTCTTCACCCGGAGCCCGATGGGGACGACCGCGACGCCGGCCGGTCTGGAGATGGTCCGTCAGGCGGACCACATCCTCAGCCACCTCGGCGGTGTCTACGCTGCCGTCCGATCCTCGGCCTCCGCGCGAACGCTTCGGGTGGGCACCTTCGCCGGGCTCTCGGGCTACGTCTTCCCGGCACTCGACGAGCTCGTCGGGGACGAGGTCCGGCTGGTGACCTCCGTCTACCACGGCAGCGAGATGCTCGAGCTGGTCGCCGAGGGATCCATGGACGCGGCGGTCATCGGCATCGCCGAGCAGGTCCAGCTGCCGCCGCACGTCGTCGCGCACCGGCTCGGCACCGACGAGCTCGTGGCCTTCGTCGCGGCCGGCGTCGAGCCGCCGCGGCGGGGTGCGCGGCCCTTCCTCGACCGGGTCGTCACCTACGCGCCCTACGACAACTCCGGCCCGCTCATCGCCGAGCGCGTCGCCGCCCTGGGGGGCACGGTGCGACACGCCGCGACGGCACCGGTCGCCCTCGAGATCGCCCGACGCCGGGAGGGGATCGCCATCGTGCCCTCGAGTGCCGCCCGGATGTCCGGCCGACCCGGTGACCGCGTCATGACCTCTCGGGTCGACCTTCCCGTCCGGCTGTCGGTCATCGCCCGCGGTGAGCTCGACCCGGTGCTGGCCGCTGCCCTACCGGCCCTCGCCCGCGCGCTCGGACTGCGCCGCCGCAGCAGCTGACCACGTGACGAACGGCCGTGCGACGGACGGTCAGTCCTCGAGCTCCTGGACCACACGGCCGCCGAGGACCTTCTCGATGACGGCACGGCCGACGTCCCCGGACTGCTCGATGTCCTCGTCGTCGTCGCTGACGGCGGAGTCGTCGGTCAGGGGCGGGCGGGGCGGGTCGTCGTCGTTGGAGCGGGGCACGGACGCCCGGGCCCTCGCCTGGGCGAAGGACTCGCGGACCGCGCTGGCGCCGCGCACCGCCGAGACCGTCGGGGCACCCTGGTCACCGCTCCCACCTGAGGGGATCCGGTCGCCTCCGGCCGAGGGCGTGGCCGTGACCGTGGCCGAGGACGGGTGGGTGGAGGTGGCCGGCGTCCCGGCCGCGGGGGCGGACGCGGGACCCGTGGCCCAGTCCGGTGGCGGGCCGGCGGCGCTGCCCCAGCCCGCGTTTTCCTCGAGCGAGCGGCCGGACACCGGGCTCAGGCCGGAGTCGGCGAGCCGCGCCGCCCCGCCCGGCGCGGCACCCGGACCAGCGTCCGGAGCTGCGTTCGGGCCACCGGCGTCGTGACCCGCCCCGGCGTCACCCCAAGAGCCTCGGGCCGCGGCACCGGGGAGGTCAGCCGCGGAAGGAGGCCCGCCTGGTACGCCCTGTCCCGCCTGTCCTGGCTGTCGTGCCTCTCGGCCCTGCGCGCCCGTCGGACCGCCCGGATCACCGGGCCCGGGGTCGCCGGGACCACCCCGGCCCGTGGGGTCGCCGCCGCCTTCGGGACCGCCTTCGCGTTCAGGACCGTCGTCGTCGCGGGCAGGGGGCATCGCACCGGCCGGCGGGGCGACCGGCGCCTGTTGCGACACCTCGGCCACGTGCACGCCGTCGACGAGGGCGTCGACGCCGAGCTCGTCGATGAGGGCCTGCCGCACCACCTCGGCGTGGTTGCCGGCACGGAACGTCGTGGTGAGGCCCGCGGTGGCGATCCCCAGGGTCAGCGTGCGTCCGTCGAAGGCCGTCACCTGGGCGTTCTGGGAGACGAACGTCCACGTGATGCGGCGCATCGTGAAGATCCGTCCGAGGACGTTGGGCCACGCGCGGCGGATGGCGTCGGTGTCCATGCCGCTGGACGGCGGGGTCCCGCCGGGCCCGGTGGCCGCCCCGGCCGCCGCGGCCGGCTCGTCCTCCTCGCCGCCGTGGGCGTGGAGGACGCCGCGACCCGGGTCGTGGACGACGTCGTGCGACGACCCGGCACGAGGCGAGCCCCCGGACGCGGCCGCTGCCCCGGAGGCACCCGTCGCTGCGTCGCCCGCCGTCGCCGCGTGGCCCGGGCCCTCGCGCGGCTCGTCGACGGCGGAGGGACCGCCCACGGACTCCCGCGGCACCGCGACCGGAGGGGCTCCGGCCTCGGCGCGTGCGGCGTCGGTGCGTCCGGCGTCACCGGGACCCGAGGGCGCCGGGGCGCCCGTCGGCCCGGCCCCCGGGGCCGCCACGGCCGGCGTCGCCACCGCGGCGGCCGCGGGCGGCGTGTAGTCGGACACCGTGCGCGGCGGCGCGGTCACCGCGCCCGCGGCCGCGGAGGGGACGGGCCCAGCGTGTGCCGCTGCGCCCGCGGGCCGGGCGGCCGACGGCACACCGCCGACCTCGAGGCGCCGCTCGAGCCGGTCGAGGCGAGCGGCGTAGCCCTGCTCGCCGGAGGACGCCGGGAGCAGGATGCGCGCGCAGATGAGCTCCAGCTGCAGCCGGGGTGCGGTGGCGCCGGTCATCTCGGTGAGGCCGGTGTTGACGATGTCGGCCGCCCTCGACAGGGCGCCGGGACCGAACGCGGCCTGCTGGACGCGCATCCGTTCGAGCTGGTCCTCGGGGATGCCGCGCAGGACCTGACCCGCCCCCTCCTGGACCGCGGCCACGACGATGAGGTCGCGCAGCCGCTCGAGGAGGTCCTCGACGAAGCGCCGGGGGTCGTGGCCCGACTCGATGACGCGGTCGACCTGGCGGAACGTCGCCGCGCCGTCGCCGGCCGCGAGGGCGTCGACCGTGGCGTCGAGCAGCTCGCCGTCGGTGAACCCGAGCAGCGACACCGCACCGTCGTAGGTGAGCCCTTCGGGGCCCGACCCCGCGATGAGCTGGTCGAGCACCGACAGCGAGTCGCGCACCGACCCACCGCCGGCCCGCGTCACGAACGACAGGACGCCGGGCTGCACGGCCACCTGTTCCTGCTCGAGGAGCCGCTCCATGTACGCGGTGAGCTTGGCCGGGGGGACGAGCCGGAACGGGTAGTGGTGCGTGCGCGAGCGGATCGTGCCGATGACCTTCTCGGGCTCCGTGGTGGCGAAGACGAACTTCACGTGCTCGGGCGGCTCCTCGACGATCTTGAGCAGGGCGTTGAAGCCCTGCGGCGTCACCATGTGCGCCTCGTCGATGATGTAGATCTTGAAACGGCTCTGCGCCGGGCCGTACGAGGCGCGTTCCCGGAGGTCACGCGCGTCGTCGACGCCGCCGTGGCTCGCGGCGTCGATCTCGATGACGTCGACGCTGCCCGGCCCCCCGCGCGCCAGCGCGACGCACGACTGGCACGTGCCGCAGGGTGTCGGCGTCGGACCCTGCTCGCAGTTGAGGCAGCGGGCCAGGATGCGCGCGCTCGTCGTCTTGCCGCAGCCGCGGGGGCCGCTGAAGAGGTAGGCGTGGTTGACCCTGCCCGTGCGCAGCGCCTGCATGAGCGGCTCGGTGACGTGCTCCTGGCCGATGACGTCGGCGAAGCTCTCGGGCCGGTAGCGGCGGTACAGGGCGGTGGCCATGCCGGAAACCCTAACCGTCCGGACCGACGCCGGTCTGCCCGGTGAACAGGTGCTTACGAGTCGCGGCCGGCCCCCGGACGGGGTGGTGGCTGTCGGCGGCCCGACCTAGGGTCGAGGGCACTCAGGTCCAGGTGCAACGAGCGCCGTCAGCGGCCGATGGAGGAGGTCACGATGCCCGATCCGACCCCGCACGCGACATCCGCGCGGGAGTGGGACGCCGAGGCGCTCGTCGCCCGCTACGGCGAGGTGCGCGCCCACACCGAGGCGCTCGCCGCCCCCCTGTCCCCCGAGGACCAGACCGTCCAGTCGATGCCGGACGTCTCGCCGACGAAGTGGCACCGCGCGCACGTCACGTGGTTCTTCGAGACGTTCGTCCTCGCCGACCACGAGCCGTCGTTCACGCCGTACCAGGACCGCTACTGGTTCCTCTTCAACAGCTACTACGAGGGCGTCGGTCCCCGGTACGCCCGGCCGAACCGCGGCCTCATCAGCCGGCCCGGCGCCCACGACGTCGGTCTCTACCGCGACAACGTCGACGCCCGCATGCGCGATCTCGTGCAGGGCCTCGACGGTGGCGCGCTCGAGAAGCTCACCTCGACCATCGAGCTCGGCTTCCACCACGAGCAGCAGCACCAGGAGCTGCTGCTCATGGACATCAAGCACGTCCTGTCCCTCAACCCGCTCCAGCCGGCCTACGCCGGCACCCCGAGCCCCCCGAGCGAGCCCGACGCGCTCGGCTGGGTCGACGTCGAGGGCGGGCTCGTCGAGATCGGGCACCGCGGCGGCGGGTTCTCCTTCGACAACGAGCTGCCGCTGCACCAGGCCTGGCTCGAGCCGTACCGGCTCGCCGACCGCCTCGTCACCAACGGCGAGTGGCTCCAGTTCATGGCCGACGGAGGGTACGACCGGCACGAGCTGTGGCTCTCCGACGGCTGGGGCCGGGTGCGCGGCGAGGGCTGGCGCGCCCCGTTCTACTGGACCCAGGTCGACGGCATCTGGTTCGAGCACACCCTGAGCGGCACCTGGCCGGTCAACCCCGGCCTCCCGGTCAGCCACGTCAGCCACTACGAGGCCGACGCCTACGCGACGTGGGCCGGCAAGCGGCTGCCCACCGAGGCCGAGTGGGAGCACGCGGTCGTCGCCGACGGCCAGGCCGACGCCTCGGCGGGCGGTGACGGGCACGCGGCGTCGGCCACCGCCGAGGGCAACCTCGCCGACACGCTGACCTTCCACCCGCGGGCGGCCCCGCCCGCGAACGGGCACCTGCGTCAGGTGTACGGCGACTGCTGGGAGTGGACCTCCTCGGCCTACCTCGCCTACCCGGGGTACCACCCGCCGGCCGGCGCGATCGGCGAGTACAACGGCAAGTTCATGTCGGGCCAGATGGTGCTGCGTGGCGGTTGCGCCCTGACGCCGCCGGACCATGCCCGCGCCACGTACCGCAACTTCTTCCCGCCGGGGGCCCGGTGGGCCCTGTCCGGGGTGCGGCTCGCCGACGGGGGTGCCCGGTGACGACGCCGGCCGGCCGCGAGCCGGTCGTCACCGTCGCCCTCGACCCCGACTGGGCCTCCGGCTCGCTCGTGTCCGACGTGCGTCGGGGGCTGGGGGCACAACCGCGGACCCTGCCGCCGAAGTGGCTCTACGACGACGCCGGCTCGTCCCTGTTCGACGAGATCACCCGCCTGCCCGAGTACTACCCGACCGAGCGCGAGCGCGAGATCCTGCGCGACCACGCGGCCGACATCGTGCGCGCCTCCGGGGCCACGACGCTCGTCGAGCTCGGCAGCGGCACGAGCGACAAGACCCGGACCCTGCTCGACGCGTTCACCACCGCCGGCCACCTCGAGCGCTTCGTGCCCGTCGACGTGTCCGAGCAGACGCTGCGCGACGCCGCGGCGATGCTGAGCGCGCGCTACCCGTCGCTGCTGGTGGAGGCGCTGGTCGGCGACTTCACCCTGCACCTGGGTCACCTGCCGCGCGGAGGCCGGCGCCTCGTCGCCTTCCTCGGGGGCACGATCGGCAACTTCTACGTCGAGGAGCGCGCCGCGTTCCTCGGGGCCCTGGCCGACAGCCTCGAGCCCGGCGACTGGTTCCTGCTCGGCACCGACCTCGTCAAGAGCAGCGACCGGCTGATCGCCGCCTACGACGACCCGGGAGGCGTCACGGCGGCCTTCGTCACCAACTGCCTCCACGTGCTCAACCGCGAGCTCGGCGCCGACTTCGACGTCGACGCCTTCTCCTACGTCCCCTTCTGGGACCCACGCGAGGAGCGCATGGACCTCCGCCTGCGCGCCGACATGCCGCAGCGGGTCACGGTGCCCGGGGCCGACCTCGTCTTCGACCTGGCCCACGGCGAGGAGATCCGTGTCGAGATCTCGACGAAGTTCCGGCCCGAACGGCTCGACGCCGAGCTCGGCGCCGCCGGGTTCACCGTCGAGCACCGGTGGACCGACGACGACGGCGACTTCGCGCTCACCCTGGCCCGCCGCGACACGTGAGGCCGCACGGTCCCGTCGGGCGGAGCCGGGGTCGGTCGCGGTGACCGCGCGGTCCCGCCTGATCGGGCGTTTGGCACACTGGGCGCTCGAGTACGACACGACGTAGGAGACGCCAGATGACCCCTCGTACCCTCTACCGACGCCTCGCAGCAGCGGAGGTGGTCACGTGGGCGTTGCTGCTGCTCGGCATGGTCCTCAAGTACGTCACCCGGACGACCGACCTCGGAGTCAGGGTCTTCGGGCTCGCCCACGGCGTCGTCTTCATCGCCTTCTGCATCGCCACCCTGCTGCTCTGGGTCGACGAGCGCTGGACCGTGCGGGAGGTCCTCCTCGGCCTGCTGAGCGCGGTGCCCCCGTTCCTGACCATCTGGTGCGAGCGGCGCCTCGAGCGGCGCGGCCGGCTGGGCGGTGTCTGGCGGCTCGGGCCTGGCGGTGATGCCGCGAGGACGCCTGCGGAGCGACTCGTCGCGACCCTGCTCGCCCGGCCGCTCGTCGGTGTCGGCATCGGCGCCCTCGCCGTGCTCGGCCTCACCGGCATCGCCCTGCTCGTCGGGCCGCCCGTCGGCACCCAGGGCTGACCCCGCTGGCCGGCAGACCCCTGCCGCCGGCTGCCGGCTGCCGGCCAGGGCTGGCACCCGTGTCCCAGCCGCACGGCATACGGTGTCGTCAGCCGGCCGGGAGTCGGGCCGGAGACCCGAGGAGGGCGAGAGATGGCTGCGGTGGCGGTGCTGACCGGCGAGGTGCGCGCGGAGGGCGTCAGCAAGACGATCGACGAGACGACCCTGCTGCGGCCCACCGACGTGCGGGCCGACCCGGGCGAGTGCATCGTCCTGCGCGGCCCCAACGGCTCCGGCAAGACGACGCTGCTGCGCATCATCGGTGGTCTCCTCGTGCCGAGCACGGGCACCGCGACGATCGGTGGTCGCGAGGCCGACGAGCGCGACCGGGCGGTTCGGGCCGCCGTCGCGGCCCTGCTCGGCGCCCCGACGACCTACCGCGACCTGACCCTCGTGGACCACCTCGTCCTCATCGACTCGACGTGGGGCGGTGACCCCGCCAGGTCGGACGACCGCAGCCTCGCGCTGCTCGAGCGCCTCGGCATCGCCCACCTCGACGACCGGTTCCCCCACGAGCTCTCCTCGGGGCAGGAGCAGCTGTTCCGCCTCGCCCTGACGTTCTCGCGGCCGGCGAGCGTCGTGCTCCTCGACGAGCCGGAGCAGCGCCTCGACACGGCCAAGCGCCAGGTGGTCGCCGACCTCATCCGCGAGCGCATCGACTCGGGTGTCACCGTGGTCATGGCCTGTCACGACCCCGAGCTGACGGCCTCCCTCGCGACCCGCGTCGTCGACGTCGTGCCGGCGCGCTGATGGTCCGGCGATGAGCAGGCGCAAGCGAAAGCGTCAGGCCGCACGGGCGGCGGCACCGCCGACGCGGCCCGGCCCCGGCAGGCCCGCACCGGCTGCCGACGGCTCTGCACCTCTGTCGAGCACGGAGGCGTCGACGCCGCCGGAGCCGAGGGCCCGTCCGATGCCCCGGGCGACGGTGGAGGTCCCGATGCCCTCCGGCCCACCGGCGGCCGCCGAGGTCGTGTACGACGACCACGACCTCCTCGGCCAGGCCGACTGGGTCATCGGTGGCGAGGCGGCTCGCAAGGCGCGGCGGCAGGGCCTGTACGCGGGCTACGTCCTCTTCCTCGGTGCCCTCGTCTACGGGTTCCCCATCGTGCAGGCGGTCTTCCGCACCTCCGACGCCAGGTCCCTCGGCGAGCAGCTGCGCTCGCCTGTCGCGGTCGTCCTGCTCGTCGCGTCGGTCGTCGCGCTGCTCGGGGCCGTCGTCTTCGCCGGCCGGTTCCGGGGTCCGGTCGTGCCGCCGATGCCGTGGATCGACCTCGTCCTGCCGGCACCGCTCGACCGCGCGCTCGCCCTGCGGCGGTGGTGGCGCTACGCCTCGGTCGGCGGCCTGTTCGTCGGTGCGCTGAGCGGTCTGACCCTCGGCGCCGGCCTGGCCTTCGCCCACCTCGCCGGGGTCGCGACTGTTGCCGTGACGACCCTGGCCGGAACCGCCCTCGGCGTGCTCGCGACCCGGCTGTGGCTGTGGTCGCAGGTGCGCTCGTGGCCCGGCCCCGACCGTGGCCTCGGCCTGCTGTGGCGGGTGACCGACGCCCTGCGCGAGCTGCACGCCGAGTCGCTGCGCACCCACTCGGCGAACACCTCGACGATGGCCGGCTCGGCCCTGACCGGGAACCTGCGCACCGCGCGGCTGGCGCTGACGCGGCCCGTGCGGCACGGCCGGTCGGCACGGCTGCGACCCGGTGGACCGTTCACCGTGCTCGTACGTCGCGACCTGCTGGGGCTGCGCCGCACGCCCGGCGCCTTCCTGTCCGGCCTGGGCCTCAGCCTCCTCGGCGGCGCGATCGTCACGTGGGCCTTCACCCAGCCGGCGGCGCCGAGCATCGCGGCGACGATCGGCCTCCTGCCGCTCTACCTCGGCTTCGGCGCCTGGGCGGAGGGTCTGCGGCTGCAGGCCGACAACGTCGGGACGCCCTCGCTCCTCGGCACGGGCGAGCTCACCGAGGCGGGCGCGCACGTCGTGCTGCCGACCGTGCTCACGGTCCTCGTCCTCGGCGGCTGGGCCGGGGTGGCCGCCGCGCTCGGCTCGCTCCCGGCCAGCGCGGTGCTGTCGCTGTGGCTCGTCCTCGTGCTCGTCACGGCCGGCAACGTGCTGGCCGCCTTCCGCGGCTCCCCGACGTTCATGCTGCGGCCACAGACGGTCATCGCCTGGTACGCGATGCCCGCGCTCGTCGTCGTCGTGCTGGGATCCCTCGTCGCGGTGCTGACGAAGGCCGGCCGCTACACCTGGCTCTCGGTCGTCAGCTGGCTCGTCTACGTCGTGCTGGCGTGGGCCGTCGCGAGGGTGCGTCGCCTCACCTACCTGCATCGCGCCTGACATCGACCGGGTCGCCCGGGACCCGGCCACTCGCTAGGTTCGGGCCCATGACGGACCTGCGCACCCGTGACGCGACGCGCGACGACCTGCCGGCCATCCTCCGCATCCGGAGCCGGTCGTTCGGTCCGCTCGGCGCCGGGGGCGACGGCTGGTGGGAGCGCGTCGCGGCCGAGACCCTGGGCGGGCGCATGGTCGTCGTGACCGACGACACGGGTACCGTCGTGGGCTCCGGTCGGATCCGCCCGTTCCACCAGGCCTGGGGCGGCCGGCACCTGCCGATGGGCGGCGTCGCCGGCGTCTACGTCGAGCCGAGCGCCCGCGGCCGCGGCGTCGCCACGACCCTGACGCGCGCGCTCGTGGCTCGGATGGGCGAGCTCGGCGATGTCGTGTCCTGCCTCTTTCCCACCGCACCGGCGCTGTACCGGCGCTCGGGCTACGAGGTCGGCGGCGTGCAGTCGCGCACGACGCTGGCCTCGCACCTCGTCCGCGCCCTCGGTTCGACCGGCCACAGCCGACGCGTCCGGTCCGCCACGCCCGAGGACGCCCGCGCCCTCGAGGCCCTGACCCGCACGGCCCAGGCCCGGCACGGGCAGAGCGGACCGATGGCGCCGAGCGCCGGGACGTTCCGACGGATGATCGAGCAGGACGAGCTGATCACGTACGTCGTGGGGCACGACGCTGGCGGCGGGGAACCCACGGGGTTCGTCGCCTACGACCTGTCGGCCGAGGCCGCGACCGTCGAGCACCTCGTCGCCGCGGACGCCCCGACGGCTGCGGCGCTGTGGGGCATCGTCGGGTCGGGGTCGTCGGCCGTGCCGACGGTGCACACCCACCTCGACCCCCGCGACCCCGTGCTCCTCGCCCTCACCGGGCTGCCGGAGACACAGGTGCACCAGGTGCCCTGGATGGCCCGCGTCATCGACCTCGCCGGTGCGTTCGCGGCACGTGGGTTCCCGCCGCTCACGACCGCGGCGGTCGACCTCGCCGTGTCCGACGCCGACGCGCCCGCCAACGCCGGCGTGTGGCGTCTCGCCGTGGACGGCGGTGCCGGAACCGCGACCCGCCTCGCCGACGGGTCCGGCGAGCCGGAGATGTCGGCCGACCTGGAGTCGTCGGTTCCCCGCGTGGGCCCCCAGGGCCTCGCCGCCTTGTGGTGCGGCTGGTCGACGTCGCGGCTGCGCCTCGCCGGGCTGCTCAAGGGTGGCTCACCCGCCGACGACGCCGCCCTCGACGCGGTCTTCGCCGCGGCGCCCTACATCACCGAGTACTTCTGACCCCCGGCGCCGCCCATCACCGAGCACTTCCCAGCCGCGGCGCCCTACATCACCGAGTACTTCTGACCCGCAGTGCCGCCCATCACCGGGTCGAGCGGCCGGAGCGAGCGCGGCTCGTCGCCGCTGAAGCGGCGTTTCGGGCGTTCGTTCCGGCCGCTCGGCCCGGAGGACCGAGGGACGTCGACGGGTGGTGGCGCGTCAGGTCCGCGGGCCGGCGCCGGGCTCCCGAACGGCGGGCAACGCGAGGAGCGCGACGCCGCACAGGACCCCGACGACGAGCAGGGAGTGCAGCACGCCGACGTGGTCGCCGAGGAAGCCGAGCAGCGGCGGGCCGGCGAGGAACGCGGTGTAGCCGATCGTCGAGACGACGCTCATGCGCGCGGCCGCACGGCGCGGGTCGTCCGCGGCGGCGCTCATGCCGACCGGGAAGCCGAGGCTCGCGCCGACGCCCCAGACAGCGGCGCCGACGAAGGCAAGCACGGGGCCGCCGAGCACGACGAGGACGCAGCCGACGACGGCCGAGACGAAGAGGACACGCAGCACGGGCAGACGACCCCGGTCGTCGAGGAAGCGGGTGCCGAGGACCCGTCCGGCGGTCATCGCGCTGAGGAAGACGGCGAAACCGATGACGCCGACCCACCGGGGCAGGCCGTAGCCCTCCGAGAGCGCGACGCCGACCCAGTCGTTGGCCGTGCCCTCGGTGAAGGCGGCGGCGAGGACGACGACCCCGATGAGCAGGGTGCGCGGCTCGCGCCAGGCCGCGGCGATCCCGGCCTTCTCCTTGACCTCCTCGCCGTGTTCGTCGACCTCCACCGACCGCGGCAGGAAGGCGCGGAGGAACCAGGGCGTCACGACGACGAGGAGCACGACGACACCGACCAGGTGGACGAGGATCGACACGTGCAGCGCCGAGAGGCCGGCACCGACGAGGGCGCTGACGACGGTGCCGCCGCTGAACGCAGCGTGGAAGTGCGGCATGATCGCCCGGCCGAGGAGACGCTCGACGGAGGCCCCCTCGAGGTTCATGCTGACGTCGAAGACGCCGGTGCCGATGCCGACGAGGAAGAGCCCGGCCATGACGAGGGCGCGCTCGTGGGCGGCGGTCACGCCGAGGCCGACGCCGAGCAACCCGACGCCCTGCACGAGGGCCGCGCCGAGCAGCGTCCGGGCGGCGCCCAGGTGGTGCACGATCCAGCCGGACAGCGGCAGGCCGAGCACGGAGCCCAGCGAGGCCGCGATCAGGGTCAGTCCGAGCTGCCCGGCGGACAGGTCCAGCTCGTGCTTGAGGTCGGGGACGCGTGAGGCGAAGGCGGCGAACGCCGCGCCGTTGAGCGCGAACGCGGTGAACACCGCCGTGCGCGCGGTGCGCACGACGTTCAGCTCGGAGCTTCCGACGCCGGTCATCGACCCAGCCTCTCATCCCTGTCGACAGCATGGTCGAATCGATTCGACTCGAATCGTTTCGATAGCATGCCGCCCATGGCACCCGTCGGTCAAGCCCGTCCCACGCTCCGCGATGTCGCCGAGCGCGCCGGCGTCTCGGTGTCGACGGCCTCCCTGGTGTTCAGCGGCAAGGGCCCGGTGGCCGAGGCGACGGCGCGGAGGGTCCGGGAGGCGGCGGCAGAGCTGGGCTTCACCGGCCCGAACCCGCTCGCGTCCTCGCTGCGCCAGGGGCGCGCCGGCGCCGTCGGCGTCCTCGTCGAGGGCCGCCTGCGCACCGCCTTCCGCGACCCGTTCGGGATCGCCGTCCTCGACGGCCTCGCCGAGGTGCTGGAGTCGGTGCCGACCGGCATGCTCCTGCTCGGCCAGCCGTCCGACGACCTCGACGCGGTCGTGCAGCAGCTGTCCGGGCTCGCGCTCGACGCCGTTGTCTTCTCACTCTGCGGCCCCGGCGAGCACCCGGCCGTCGCGCACCTCGCCTCGCGCGGCATCCCGATGTTCAGCACCGGCGTGCCGAGCGACCGCCGCATCACCCAGGTCCGCGTCGACGAGCGCGCCGCCGGCGCCGAGGTGGCCCGGCACGTCCGCGATCTCGGGCACCGACGCGTCGCCCACGTGGCCATGCCGTTGACCCCCGGCAGTCACGCCGGGCCCGTGCCGGACTCGGAGGTGTCGACGCGCGACGTGGCGATCGCGTCGACGGGCCGGCTGCTCGGGTTCCGTGACGTCTTCGGTCCGGACGCGGAGGCGCTCCAGACCGGTGACGGCTCCTGCGTCGAGGGTGGGATCGCCGCCGGGGGCGCCCTGCTCGACCGGCCGGCGCGCCGGCGGCCGACCGCGGTCGTGTGCCAGTCGGACGTCATCGCGGCCGGCGTCGTCATCGCCGCGGAGGAGCTGGGCCTGGCGGTACCGGACGACCTGTCGGTCACCGGGTTCGACGGCGTCGACCTGCCGTGGCTGCCGCACCGCCTCACGACGATGGACCAGCAGGGCCGCGAGAAGGGCAAGGTCCTCGGTGACCTCGTGCGGCGTCGCCTCGAGGGCCGTCGGGTGCGCAGCGTGACCCAGCCGGTGACCCTCCGCGTCGGCACGACGACCGCTCCGCCGCGCTGAAGCCCCTCGCCAGGTCGGCAGCCGGACAGAGGGACACCCCGCGTACCTGGAAGAGCCCTCCTACCCTTGCTGCATTCCTGCCCTGGGGGAGTTCGGAGAGGTACCACCACGCGGGGTGCCGGCGGCCAGTGTATGCCGCGCCGTCGGTCAGCCGGAAATCCGGTCGGGCGACGTGCCGGTGGAGGTCGTGGCGGCCACGAGCGGCCCGGCGGCGGTGGGCGACGAGGCGCGACCGCCGATTTCATCCGCACCGGCCTCCTCCGGTAGCCTCCCCCACGGAGGATTCGCATAGTGGCCTAGTGCGCACGATTGGAAATCGTGTTGGGATAAAACCCTCGGGGGTTCAAATCCCCCATCCTCCGCCAACACGAACGGCCCCCGCCGCGCTCTGCGCGGTGGGGGCCGTGCGTGTATGCGGAGTCCCGCGGGATGTGGGAGCAGCCGGAGCGACGCGGAGGCGACGGCTCCCCCATCCTCCGCCACGCGACCACATGGCGCGTTGTCGTGGCCGTGCAGCGACCCCGACCGCGACTCGCGACCACATGGCGCGTTGTCGTGGCCGTGCAGCGACCCCGACCGCGCCACGCGACCACATGGCGCGTTGTTGCGGCCGACGACTGGCGCAGTGCCGGGGGAAGGTCTGCGCGCGGTCGTCGACGCCGAGATGGACGCGTGGGCGCGCGAGCATGGACTGGGCGACCTCGACCTCGTCGTGGCGCACAGCCACGCCCACGGTGACCACGTCGCCGGTGACGCCGCCTTCGCCGACCGGCCGCGCACGACGGTCGTCGGGCACGACACGGCGGCCGTCCACGCCTTCTTCGCTCTCGCGGCCGAAGAGCCCGACGCGGCGGTGCCGTTCGACCTCGGCGGGCGCCTCGTTGACGTGCTGCCGATTCCCGGCCACCACGCGTCCTCGGTCGCCTTCCACGACCGGGCGACGGGGCTGCTGCACACCGGTGACACCGTCTACCCGGGCCGGCTCTACGTCGACGACCCGGCGGCGATGGCGGCCTCGCTCGACCGGCTCGTCGCGTTCGCCGAGCGCGAGGGGGTGCGCCACGTGCTCGGCTGCCACGTCGAGATGACGCGTCGGCGCGGCCGCGACTACCCGCTCGGCTGCCGGTACCAGCCGGACGAGCCGTCGCCGTTCCTCACCGTGGAGCAGCTCAAGCGGGTCCGTGACGGCTGGACGACGTCCGGCGGACGCCCGGGCACCCACCGCCTCGACGACGTCGTCCTGTGCATCGGCACCGGCCGGAGGGTCACCGGGCCGCTGCTCGCCCGCGCGTACCTCGAGCGCATCCGGGACGCCGCGCGGCAGCTCACCTGAGACCCCTTTGCCGCGTCCGGCCCGGTGCTGGAAGCATCGGGCCATGACGCTCGCCGCCCTGTACGGACGCTCCCTCCTCAAGGAGACCGACCTGACGCCCGAGGAGTTCCGGGCGCTGCTCGACCTCGCCGCGAACCTCAAGGCGGCCAAGCGTGAGCGACGCGAGCCGCGCCACCTGACCGGCCTCAACATCGCGCTGCTCTTCGAGAAGACCTCGACGCGCACCCGGTGCGCGTTCGAGGTGGCCGCGGCGGACCAGGGGGCGAGCACGACCTACCTCGACCCGAGCGGCTCGCAGATGGGCCACAAGGAGTCGGCCAAGGACACCGCACGCGTCCTCGGCCGCTTCTACGACGGCATCGAGTACCGCGGCGCGGGCCAGGACGTCATCGAGACGCTGTCGGCGCACGCCGGTGTGCCGGTGTGGAACGGGCTCACCGACGACTGGCACCCGACGCAGTCGCTGTGCGACGCCCTGACGATGCGCGAGCACGCCGGCAAGCCCGAGTCCGAGACCGCGTACGCGTTCGTCGGCGACGCGAGGTTCAACATGGGCAACTCGCTGCTCGTCACCGGCGCGATGCTCGGCATGGACGTGCGCATCGTGGCGCCGCGGTCGCTGTGGCCCTCGGACGCCGTCGTGGCCATCGCGCGGAGGTACGCCGCGGACACCGGCGCACGCGTCACCCTGACCGAGGACGTCGCCGAGGGTGTGCGCGGCGTCGACTTCCTCCACACCGACGTGTGGGTGTCGATGGGCGAGCCCGCCGAGGTGTGGGCGCAGCGGATCCACCTGCTCGCGCCGTACCAGGTCAACGCCGAGATGCTCGCCCTCACCGGCAACCCGTCCGTACGGTTCATGCACTGCCTGCCGGCCTTCCACGACCTCGACACGAAGGTGGGCCAGGACGTCCACGAGCGCTTCGGGCTCAAGGAGCTCGAGGTGACCGACGACGTGTTCGAGTCCCCGGCGTCGGTCGTCTTCGACCAGGCCGAGAACCGGATGCATACGATCAAGGCGCTCATGGTCGCCACGCTGGCCCGTCTCGACGCCTGACGTTCACGCGGCGGCGGTGGTGCCGTTCCCGGGCGGTGCGGGAGAACGACAGGCATGCACCTCTCACGCACCCCTGTCGTGGCGGCCGTCGCCGCCGCCCTCCTCACGATCCCCGCGGTGGCCTCTGCCGCGACCATGACGACCGACGTCCCGTCCGGCCAGCACAAGGAGGGCCACCTCTCCTTCGCCGTCATCGGCGACGTGCCGTACGGCGCTGCGCAGGTCGCGGCCTTCCCGCGCTGGGTGGACCAGATCAACGCGACGCCCGGGCTGTCCTTCACGGTCCACGTCGGGGACATCAAGAACGGCTCCTCCGCGTGCACCGACGAGTACTTCGGCATGATCCGCACCCAGTTCGACCGGTTCACGATGCCGCTGCTCTACACCCCGGGCGACAACGAGTGGACCGACTGCCACCGCACCACCAACGGCACGTACAACCCGCTCGAGCGTCTCTCCGCGATCCGCACGACCTTCTTCCCGGTGCCCGGACGCACCCTCGGCGCCGACCCGATGACCGTCGACTCGCAGGTCGCACAAGGGATTCCCGAGAACGTGTCGCTGCGCCGCCAGGGCGTCGAGCTGGCAACACTGCACGTCGTCGGCAGCAACGACGGCCTCCTGCCCTGGCCCGAGCTCGGGTTCACGAGCCCGACGGCCGCGCAGGTGGCCGAGGAGGGCGCCCGCATGGACGCCGCCGTGGCCCAGGTGCGCGAGGCGTTCGCGTCGGCCCGCCGGCGCCACGACCGCGCCGTGGCGCTCTTCACCCAGGCCGACATGTTCGACCCGACCTACGACGTCACGTGGGGCGACGACTCGGCCTTCCAGCCGCTCGTGCGCGAGCTCGTCGCCCAGTCGCGCGACTTCGACGGCGAGGTCTACCTCTTCAACGGCGACAGCCACGTGTACAACGCCGACCACCCGCTCGCGGCCGGGTCCCCGTGGCTCGACTTCTACGGGGTCGACGGGTCGGCGCCGAACCTGACCCGCATCACCGTCGACGGGTCGAGCAACAACAAGGACTTCCTCGTGGTGACCGTCGCCCGCCCGGGTGCCGAGCACGTCCTGACCTGGCGGCGCATCCCCTACACGTCCTGAGCCGAGGGGCGCGGCCCGACCGTCAGCCTCAGCCGTCGGTGACGGTGACGGTCGGGCAGGGCGGCAGCGTCGACGTGGGCGTCGGGGCGGCAGGCGTCGGACCGAAGGCCTGCCACGCGTCGCCCACGACGAGGTCGACGGTGTCGCCCTTGCGCTTGTCGTTCACGTACGTCGCCTTGGGCACGTACTGCTTGAGCAGCCGCGCCGAGTCGGCCCCCTCGGGCCCGAAGCGGATCTGGGCGACGCCCTTGACGGTGGCGTTCTTCGGGTCGTTGGCGACGGCCTTGACCGAGAACCCGCGCTTGTCGGCGCCCTTGGCGACAGCCGCGGCGAGGCCGCGGCGGCTCGTCGCGTTGTAGACGTTGAGGCTCACGTCGCGCGGCTGGAGCAGGTCGGTGGCCGGCTCGGTGCTGCACGGCCCGGCCTTGGGCTCGGAGGCGCGCCAGTAGCTCGACGCGTAGTAGAACGCGCCGGCGAGCGCCAGCAGGACGACCGCGATGACGACGGTCGACCGACGCCGGCGCCGCACCCGGTAGGTGCCGCCGCCCCCGTCGTCTGCGACGTCCGACATCCGGTCTCCTTGTCCTCGGCGAGGTCCTCGGCACGCGCACCCGGTGGTGCGCGTGTGTCAGGAGAGTACGAGGACTCGGGCGTGAAGGACAGGTCTCTGCTGGAGTGCCGCGCGAAGAGCCCGGTGCAGGCCGTCCTCGAGGTACAGCTCGCCGTTCCACTCGACGCAGTGCGGGAACAGGTCCCCGTAGAAGGTCGAGTCGTCGGCGAGCAGCCCGCGCAGGTCGAGGGTGCTCTTGGTGGTGATGAGCTCGCCGAGCTGGACGACGCGCGGCGGGACGTTCGACCAGTCCTTCGTCGTCTCGAGTCCGTGGTCCGGGTACGGGCGGGAGTCGCCGACGGCCTTGAAAATCACCGGGCCAGCATAGACAGCGAACTCGTGGGCGCGCCGACTAGAGTTCCCGTCGTGAGCGGGTCACCGAACGAGGCCACGACCGGCACCGACCAGACCGACCGGACCGACCGGAACGCCCAGACCGACCAGATCGACGAGATCCGGGCGGGCTACGCGTTCGAGGGCAGCGTGCTCCGGCTCGGTGCCGCCGTCGTCGACGGTACGGCCCATGCCGACGCCCCGGTGCAGGTCCCGCTCAGCGTGCTCAACCGGCACGGCCTCGTCGCGGGCGCAACCGGCACCGGCAAGACCAAGACGCTCCAGCTCATGGCCGAGCAGCTGTCCGACGCCGGCGTTCCGGTCTTCCTCGCCGACCTCAAGGGCGACCTGTCCGGCATCGCCACCCCGGGCGAGGGCGGCGACAGGATCACGGCGCGCGCCGCCGACGTCGGCATGCAGTGGGAGCCGAAGAGCTACCCGAGCGAGTTCTACACCCTCGGCGGCAAGGGCACCGGCATACCGGTCCGGGCCACGATCACGGGGTTCGGCCCGACGCTGCTGTCCAAGGTCCTCGGCCTCAACGACACCCAGGAGAGCAGCCTCGGGCTGGTCTTCCACTACGCCGACAAGAACGGTCTGGCGCTGCTCGACCTCAAGGACCTGCGGGCCGTCATCACGCACCTCACCTCCGACGACGGCAAGGCCGACCTCAAGGAGCTCGGCGGCCTGTCCAGCGCCACGGCGGGCGTCATCCTGCGCGACCTCATCGCCTTCGAGGACCAGGGCGCCGGGGACTTCTTCGGCGAGCCGGAGTTCGACACCGCGGACCTGCTGCGCGTCGGCGCCGACGGCCGCGGCATCGTCTCCTGCCTCGAGCTGCCGCAGGTGCAGGACCGGCCGCAGCTGTTCTCGACGTTCCTCATGTGGCTGCTCGCCGACCTCTTCCACGAGCTGCCCGAGGAGGGCGACGTCGACAAGCCGAAGCTCGTCTTCTTCTTCGACGAGGCCCACCTGCTGTTCCAGGACGCGAGCAAGGCGTTCCTCCAGGCCATCGAGCAGACGGTCCGGCTCATCCGGTCCAAGGGCGTCGGAGTCTTCTTCGTGACGCAGTCGCCCAAGGACGTGCCGGCCGGCGTCCTCGCCCAGCTCGGCAACCGCGTCCAGCACGCGCTGCGCGCCTTCACCCCCGACGACGCCAAGGCCCTCAAGCAGGCCATCGCCACGTACCCGCACACGGCGTACGACATGGAGACGCTGCTGACGAGCCTCGGCATCGGGGAGGCCGTGGTCACGGTGCTGTCCGACCGGGGTGTGCCGACGCCGGTGGCGTGGACGCGGATGAAGGCACCGAACTCGCTCATGGACCCCTCGCCGCAGGCCACGCTCGACGCCGTCGTGACCGCCTCGCCGTTGCGGGCCAAGTACGCGGACGTCCTCGACCGCGAGTCCGCCTACCTGTCTCTTATACACATCTCCGAGCCCACGAGACGCGTAGTAATCTGGGGGGGGGGGGTTTGGGTGGGGGAGGGGGGGGGGGGGGGGGGGGGGGGGGGGGGGGGGGGGGGGGGGGGGGG